>NZ_JBHVUQ010000001.1:0-144441 GCF_042884105.1 Streptomyces sp. NPDC058157 | reverse complement strand
GCCTGCGGGCCAGCATGGACGCGCACCGCCGCGTCAACGAGGCCTTCCTCGCGCCCCCGGCCGAGGTGTCCGTCGCCGACGGGATCACCACCCGCCTGGAGCGCCGCCCCGTCGGCAGCGCGTGCCTGTACGTGCCGGGCGGACAGGAACGGTACCCCTCCACGCTCGCCGGCCTCGCGGTGGCGGCGAAGGTCGCCGGGGTGTCCCGCGTCACCGCCGTGCTGCCGCCGGAGGACGACGGGCTGCCCGACCCGGCCGCCTGCTGGATCGCCCGCAGCGCCGGCATCGAGCACCTCGTCGCCGCCAACGGCCCGACCACGATCGCCGCGATCGCGCTCGGCACCCCCACCCTGCCCGCCGCGGAGCTCATCGTCGGGCCCGGCGGCCCGCACGTGGTGGCGGCACAGCAGCTGGCGGGGCTCCAGGGCATCGGTGTGGGACCCCAGTTCGGCCCCACGGACTGCACCGTACTGGCGGACGACACGGCCGACCCCGGCCTCCTGGCCGCCGACCTGCTGACCGAGTCCGAGCACGGCCACGCCCCCCGGCTGGTCCTCGTCACCTGGCAGAAGTCCGTCGTCGACGCGTTCACCGCCGAGATCTCGGCCGACGAGGAGGCCACGGCCATCTGGCGGCGGTGCGGCACGATCGTGCTCTGCCGGGACGAGGCCGCCGCCGTGCGCACCGCGAACACCCTGGGCGGGGAACAGATCCAGCTGGCCGTCTCCGCCGAGCGAGCCGAGGAACTCCTGCCGTCCGTCTCGGCGTTCTCCGCGATCCAGGTCGGCCAGCGGACCGGCATCTCGGCCGCCTACATGACCGGTGCCCCCGGCTGCCTGCCCACCGGGCGATCGGCACGCTCCCATTCGGCCGTCACCGCGGAGACCTTCCGCCGCACCGTGGTGATCTCCCGCATCGGCACGTCCGCGCAGGAGCGCCTCTCCCAGCTGATCGACCCGCTCGCGGCGTACGAGGGGTTCCCGCGGCACGCGCACTCGCAGCGCCTGCGCGTCCCCGCCGCCGCCCCGACCGACAAGTGAAGGACCCGCTCATGGACCTGCTCTCCGGCCGCTTCAGTGAAAGCGACACCTACATCACCTCCGCCTCCGGGCCCTGGCTCACCACCGCCACCGGCAAGCTGACGGACTACCTCCTGGGCAACTGTTCCCAGTTGCTCGGGCACTGTCATCCGCGGGTCGTCGACGCCGTCCAGCGGCAGGTGGCCCGCTCCGTCAACGTCGGCGACAACCGCACCCACGAGTCGTACCGGCTGGCCGAACGCATCACCAAGCTGGCCGGCAAGGACGCGATACGCCTGGTCAACAGCGGGAGCGAAGCCGTGCACTGCGCGCTGCGGGCCGCCCGCGCCGCCACCGGCCGCCAGCTCGTCCTGAAGTTCGAGGGGCACTACCACGGGTGGTTCTCCGAGGAGATCTCCCGCTTCGTGCCCGATCTGGAGTACGGCAGCGGCCTGCCGGACGGCGCCGGCGAACGGATGATCGTCGTCGAATGGAACGACCGCGCGGCCGTCCAGGAGGTCGTCGCGCGCTACGGCGACCGGCTCGCGGCCGTCCTGTGCGAACCCATGCTCTGCCACGCCGGGCCCGTCCCCGCCGACGAGGGCTTCCTCGCCTTCCTGCGGGAACAGGCCACCGCGGTCGGCGCCCTGCTGGTCTTCGACGAGTGCATCACCGGATTCCGCCTCGCGCCGGGAGGCGCGCAGGAACGCTTCGGCGTCACCGCGGACCTCGTCACCTACAGCAAGGCGATCAGCGCCGGCTTCCCCATCGGGATCTGCGCCGGAACGGCCGAGGCGATGGCGCCGCTCGCCAGCGGCGCCGCCTACCAGGCGGCCACGTACGACGCGAACTCCGTGTCGGTCGCCGCCGCCCACGCGGTCCTCGACGTCCTGGAGAGCGAGCCGGTCTACCAGCGGATCGCCGAGCACGGCACCCAGCTGCAGCAGTTCATGGCGGCCGAGCTGGCGCGCAAGGGCGTGCCCGCCGTGTGCCAGGGAGACACCTCCGTCTTCCAGTTCTTCTTCACGGACGCCCCCGTTCGTACCCACGCCCAGGCACTGGCCACCGACACCGAGCTCTACGGGTACCTCGTCCAGGAACTCCAGGCCCGCGGAGTCAACATCTTCAAGGGCGATCTGCGGCCCAACCCGCGTGCGAGCTGGCTGTCGCAGTGGTTCGTGAGCGCCGCCCACGACCAGCAGGCGCTGGAGTGGACGACCGACGCCTACCCCAAGGCCCTGGACGCCGCCCTCCGTCTGCGGGGTGCCTCCGCGTGAACGACAAGCAGGTCTGGCTGACCGAGACGATGTGGATGCGCAACCTGGCCGACCTCGGCACGATCTCCATGGACTTCCTGGAGATCCTGCCCGGAGCGCTGCGCACACCGGTGGTCCACGACGACGGCGAGGAGATCCTCTACATCCTCGACGGCGAACTGGAGATGCACCTCGGCGACGAGAAGTTCACCGTCACCCGCGGCGACGTCATCCCGGTTCCCCGGCACGTACCGCACGGAAGCCTCAACCGCAGCGACGCCGTGGTGCACATGCTCGCGGTGAACTCGCCCGCGTTCCGCATGGAGGACGAGAAGGAGGCCGCACCGACGGCCACGGAAGCGGAGCAGTCATGACCACGGCGACCCAGCAGCAGCCGGCCGTCCCGGCCGAGGACCGCTCACCGCTGCGCAACGTCTACCTCCTCGACGATCTCACCGGGCTGATCCCCACCCTGCCGCGGGCACGGGAACTCGGCCCGGACGCGGTGGCCCGGGCGGTCGGAGCGGTACGCCGCTGCGTGCTGAACGTGGCCGCACTCATCGACCTCGACCACATCGCCGTCGAGCTCATCAGCTGGGACCACGCACTGGCCGAATTCCTGGCCCGTACCCCCACCCTGCCCGCACACGACGTCGCCGTCGTCATCGGTTCCGGGGGCAGGCGCTTCGCCGACCAGCTCGAACAGCAGGGCCACCGGCTCGCCGGGCGCGTCGACGTGCCCGCCGCCAAGATCCTCTCCGACTCCGGTGACGCGTTCTTCTCCGAACACCACGTGCTGAGCAGGGACGGATCCGCCCTGGAGGTCGTGCTCCCCGGCCACAAGGAGCGCGTGCTCGTCGTCGACGACTGCGTGCAGACCGGAGGCACCCTGACCGCCGTCGCCGACGCGGCCGGCGTGACGAGCGGCTCCGTGGTGACGCTGGTGTGCAACGAGTTCACCCGCCGCCGCCGCGAGGCGGACGGCTGGGCCATCGACTTCGGCACCCTGCTCCCGGGCGAGACCTACCCGATGTCGTACGCCACGGACCTGTTCTGCGTCCGCGACTTCCTGGTCGAGACCGCGGTCCGCTTCGCCGACGGCACCTCCACCTCCTACGCCTCGGGCGGCGACTGGCTCGCCTTCCTGCACGGCACCCGGGCGGAGGAGGCCCGCGCCCACTGGACGCGGACCCGGGACCTGCTGGACGACCTCGGCCTGCTCGGGCAGATCTGACCAGGCCCCGCCGGACAGGAAAGTAGGACATCGTGCGATTCCCCACGCAGGTTCTGCCGCGCTCGCCCAGCGTGCGCGTGCTCGCGGCCGCCACCCTCATACGCTCGGTGGGCCACGGCCTCTTCTTCACCCTGAGCGTGCTGTACTTCGCGCACACGGACGGGATGTCGGTCCGCCTCGTGGGGATCGGCATGACCGTCGCCGCGGTGGCCGCCATGGCGGCGAGCGTCCCCGCGGGACACCTCGCCGACGTGTTCGGCCCCCGGGAGGTCTCCTCCGCCTTCTTCTTCGTGCAAGGCGTCGTCACCTGCGCCTTCGTGTCCGTCCACGGCTTCGGGTCCTTCGTCGTCGTCGCGGTCCTCGCCGGCGTGGCGGAGTCGGCCGGCGGTGCGGCGTTCGGAGCGGTGGTCGCGGGCATCACCGAGGGCGCCGAGCGCGTCCGGGCCCGCGCCTACCTGCGCTCGGTGACGAACGCCGGAATCGCCGCCGGCGCCCTCGGCGGTGGCGCCGTCCTGGCCGGCGGCGCCCGGTCCGCGCAGGCCTGGGGGCTCGTCGCCAGCGGGATCCTGTTCGCCGCCGGAGGCCTGCTCCAGATGCGGCTGCCCGCGCTCACCGGCGGAGGAGGGCACGTGCGCTCCTCCCCCTGGGCGGTCTTCGCCGACCGCCGCTACGCCCTGATCGGACTGCTCAACGTCGCACTCGTCCTGAACGTAGGGCTGCTCACCGTCGCGCTGCCCCTCTGGATCAGCGAGCGGACCGCGGCACCCCCCTCGCTCTACGCCGTGCTGCTCCTGATCAACACGCTGGGCGTGGTGCTGTTCCAGGTGCGGGTGAGCAAGCGGGCCTCCGACGTGCGGGGGGCCGCCCGCACCTCCCGGCTCGCCGGCATCGCCCTGCTGACCTGCTGCGCCCTCTTCGCCTGGTCCGGGGACGCGCCCCTGGGCCTGGCGGTGGTCCTGCTCGTCGCCGGCACCGCCGTCCACGTGCTCGGCGAACTCCTCTACAGCGCGGGCGCCTGGGCGCTGTCGTACGAACTCGCTCCGGAAGGCGCCCACGGGCAGTACCAGGGGTTCTTCGGCATGACCTCCCAACTGGGCTCCGCACTCACCCCGGTGGCCGCGACGAGCCTCATCATCGGCTTCGGCGGAACCGGATGGCTGGTCTTCGGGCTCCTGATGCTCCTGGCCGGTGCGGCCGTTCCCCTGGCGGTGCGCGCCGAGCGCCGACCCGTCACCACCTGACCCCTCTTTTGGAGAGTCCCCCGCATGTCCTTCCTCCAGCACCGCACCGCCCACGCGCTGCTCGCGGTCTCCCTCGTCCTCACCGCAGGATGCGGCGCAGGCGCAGCGGAGCGCTCCAGCGGGCCGGTGACCATCCCCGCCTCTCCGGAGCCCGGCACCTTCCGCCTGGGGACCCAGCCCTGGATCGGGTACGCCCCGTGGTACATCGCCCAGGACAAGGGCCTGGCGAAGGAGCACGGGACCGCCCTGGAGCAGGTGAACTTCACCTCGGACGACCAGCTCAACGCGGCCCTGGCCAGCGGGAAGATCGACGGCGCCAACGTGTCGTCGCACACCGCGCTCAACCTGATCGCCGCCGGCGTCGACATCCGCATCGTCATGCTCGAGGACGTCAGCCTCACGGCCGACGCGGTCCTCGCGTCCTCCGGCACGACGGACATCAAGGCCCTCAAGGGCAAGAGGGTCGCCTACGAGGAGGGCACGACCAGCGACATCCTGCTGCGCTACGGGCTGCGCCACAACGGCATGTCCCTCGACGACGTCCAGCGGGTGCCCATGTCCGCCACGGACGCCGGAAGTGCCTTCGCCGCCGGCAGGGTGGACGCGGCGGTGACCTACGAGCCCTACCTCTCGGCGGCCCGCGCGAAGCAGCCAGAAGCCCGCCAGGTGTACTCCGCCGCCGAGAAGCCCGGGCTCATCTCCGACGTCCTCGTCGTCCGCGGCGACGTCCTGGGCAAGAAGCCGGGCCAGGTCGCCGCACTGGTGAAGACCTGGAACGCCGCGATCGACGCCTACGCGGCCGATCCGCCCTCCGCCCGGAACACCATGGCCCGCGGCATCGGAGCCGACCCCGGTCAGCTCGGCACCGCGTTCGACGGCATCAAGTACTACGGCCGCGCGGAGAACGCGGGACAGCTCAAGGGCACCTACGCCGCCTCCGTCCTCCCCGACGTCGCCGCGGCCGCCAAGGAAGCGGGCCTCCTGCAGCGCGACGTCGACGCCCGCTCCGCGGTCGACGACCGCTACCTGGAGAGCGGGGCGACCCGGTGACCGACCTCATGGACCAGAAGGAGACCACCACGGTCCGCCCGCCCGGCGAACCGGCCGCGCCCGCGCCGCCCCCCACGGCGCGGACCCGCCGCGTGCCGCCCGCGGCCCTCTCCGTCGCGGCGTTCCTCGTCCTGCTCGGCGCGTGGTGGACGAGCACCGCCACCGGCTGGGTGGACCGGATCTTCCTCCCCGGCCCGGACGCCGTGCTCGCACGGCTCGCGGACCTCTCGGCCGGCGGCGAGCTCTGGGAGGACCTGGGGGTGTCCGTCTACCGCGTCGGCGTCGGCTTCGCCCTCGCGACCCTCGCCGCCCTGCCGCTCGGCATCCTGATGGGACGCTTCCCGCTCTGGGCCGCCTGCGTCGAGCCCGTCGTCGACTTCATCCGCTACATGCCCGTCGTCGCCTTCGTGCCGCTGACGATCCTCTGGGCCGGCACGGACGACGGCCAGAAGTTCCTCATCATCGTCATCGGCACCTTCTTCCAGCAGGTCCTGCTGTTCACGGACAACGTGCGGCGCACACCGCGGGAGCTCGTCGACGTGGGCCGCACCCTGGGACTCGGACACGCGCGGATCCTGCGGCGGATCGTACTGCGCGCCTCGGCGCCCGCCCTCTGGGACTCCCTGCGCGTCAGCCTGGGCTGGGCGTGGACGTGGCTCGTGGTCGCCGAACTCGTCGCGGCCACCTCGGGCCTCGGCTACCGGATCACCCTCGCCCAGCGCTACCTCTCCACCGAGACCATCATCGGCTACCTCCTGGTGCTGGGCCTGGTCGGCCTCGTCACCGACCAGCTCCTGCGCCGCGCCGGGCGCCTGCTGTTCCGCCCGGCCGAGCTCCGCGCCTGAAAGGACGGCAATGCACTCCGACACCGCACACCTGCGACTGCGGCAGGTCTCCGTCGCGTACGGCGGCACCACGGCCGTCGCCCCCCTCGACCTCGACATCGGGCACAACGAGTTCGTCTCGCTCGTCGGCACCTCCGGGTGCGGCAAATCGACGCTGCTGGGCGTCGTCGCCGGCCTCGTCACCCCCACCACGGGCACCGTCACCCTCGGCGCGCAACACGTCCGGGGCCCGGGCCGCGACCGCGGCATGGTCTTCCAGAAGTACACGCTGTTCCCGTGGATGACGGCCCTGCAGAACGTCGAGTTCGCCCTGCGCGACCAGCCCGGCCTCTCCCGCGCCGAGCGCCGGGCCCAAGCCGCCGACCTGCTGACCCAGGTCGGCCTGGGCGATCGGGCCGACGCCCACCCGGACCAGCTGTCGGGCGGCATGCAGCAACGGGTCGCGATCGCCAGGGCCCTGTCCTACCGGCCCGAAGTGCTCCTCATGGACGAGCCGTTCGGCGCCCTCGACGCCCTGACCCGGCGCGTCATGCAGGACCTGCTGACCGGCCTGTGGGAACGCCACAGGCTGACCGTCCTGTTCGTGACGCACGACATCGAAGAGGCCGTCTACCTCTCCGACCGCGTCCTCGTCATGAGCGGAACCCCCGGCCGCGTCCGGCGCGAGATCACCGTTCCCCTCAGCCGGCCCCGGCGTCGTGACCTGACCTCCGACGACGGATTCCGCAGCGCCTGCGCCGAGGCGTACGAGGCCATATACGCGACCCCGGAGGCCGGCGCATGAACGCGACGGGAGAACCGGTGCCCACCTGGACACCCCGAACGGTACGCGGCACCACCCCCGCGTCGTCCTACGACACCGTGCTCGCGCACGAACACGTCTTCATCGACCTGCGCTGCTGGCTGGACTCGGACGACCCGCTCCACGACGTGCTGGGGGACCAGCGCGTGCACGCCGGCAACCTGGAACTCGTCCGGCAGAACCCGTTCGCCTGCCCGGACAACCTCGTCCTGGACGACATGGAGCTGGCGGTCCGCGAGCTGACCCGGCTGGCCGAGGCCTCCCCCCGTCCCCTGCTCGTCGACCTCACCCCGGACACCACGGGCCGCGACCCGCGACGCCTCGCCGAGGTCTCCGCACGCACCGGCGTCGACATCATCGCGGGGTGCGGCCCGTACATCGACGGCTCCTGGCCCGACTCCCTGCGCCGGGCCACGCCCGAGCAGCTGGCGGACGCCATGGTCGCCGCCCTGACCGACCCCGACCACCCCGCCGGCGTCATCGGCGAGATCGGTACCGGCAGCCCGGTCACCGAGTGCGAGACCACCGCTCTCATCGCTGCCGCGCAGGCCCACCGGCGCACGGGCGCACCCGTCTTCGTGCACCTGCACCCCTGGCACCCCGAGGGCGCCGCCTCGCTGGACATCCTCGAACGGCACGGCGTGGACCCCGCGCGCATCAGCCTGTGCCACCTCGACGTCCGCGGCCCGGCCGACATCCCGCTCCTCACCTCCCTCCTCGACCGCGGCTGCCACATCGCCTTCGACATCTGGGGGGACGAGCACCAGTACGGCCGTGTCCGCATGCCCAAGGACACCGAACGGCTCCGCGCCCTGCTCCGGCTCATCGAGCTCGGCTACGGAGACCGCCTGACCCACTCCCACGACGTCTGCACGCGCACCCAGCTGGCCGAGTTCGGCGGAGTCGGCTACGACCACCTCCCGCGCAACCTCCCCGGATGGCTCCGCGACGCGGGACTCGACCCGGAGACGGTCCACCAGCAGCTCGCGGGCAACGCCCTGCGCTTCCTCGGCATCTCGCCGCGGCCGGCCGCACCGGAGCCCGTCACCCCGCCCCTACCGGACTGGTTCAGGCGGGCGGTCCCCGGCCTCGCCGAGACCGGCTCCGGCCGACCGTCCAAGTACCGGATCAAATTCGCCCCGCCACGCCGTCTCCACTCCCGCGACCTGCGACGGACCGCGTACGGGCATGCCTGAGCGCCGACCGCCCGGCCCCTCCCCGCGCCGGGACGCACGTCCACCACGACCAGCAGGGACCGCCATGCCCACCGCCTCCGCCCCCGGCGCCCCCGCCGGGGCCTCCGACGCCGAACTGACCCGGCGACTGCCCACCCTCGGAAAGTACTTCCGCCCCCTCCGCGTACCGGACCCCGTCGCACTGCCCCGGGTACAGGAGCTGTGCGACATCGACGACCCCTTCCGCGGCGACGCGGCCGCCGACTCCCTCTTCGTCGAGGCCATGCAGGAGATCAACACCTGGCACGCCGTGCGCAACCCGCTGTACGGGGCCCTGTGGCAGGGCGCGGAGGCGGAGCGGATCGGCGGCATCGACCGGATCACCGACCTGCCCTACATCCACGTCAACCTGTTCAAGCGGCACGCGCTCAGCTCCATCGACGACGACGCCAAGGCCCTGCGCCTGACCTCCTCCGGCACGGGGGGCCAGAAGACCGAGATCGGCTTCGACGCGTGGTCCATAGGATCCGCCCAGCGCATGGACGCCTGGACCATGAAGGCACTCGGACTCATCGACGTCGAACGCCCCGCGAACTACCTGGTCCTCGGCCACGAGCCCGACCCGCGCCTCACCGTGGGCGCCGCACACGGCCTCAACGAACTGTGCGACTTCGCTCCCGTGGCGTCCGCCGTCCACGCGCTGCGGAACACCGGGGAGGGACACGAGTTCAACCCGACGGGCTCCGTCGACGCCCTCCTCGACTTCGCCGCGCGCGACGAGCCCGTACGGATCGTCGGCTTCCCCGCCCTGCTGCACGCCGTCCTCGAACGGATGGAGACGATGGGCGTTCCTTCCCTGGACCTGCCGGCCGGATCCCTGGTGATCACCGGGGGCGGCTGGAAGGGCCAGGCCGACCGGTCCATCGGCCGGATCGAGTTCCGCGAGACGATCGGGCGCCGGCTCGGCATCGCGGACGAGCGGATCCGGGACTGCTACGGATCGGTCGAGCACTGCCTGCCGTACATCGAGTGCGCCGCGCACCACTTCCACGTACCGGTCTGGTCCCGCTGCGTCGTGCGTGACGTGCGCACCCTGGAACCGGTGGGCCACGGCGTCCCCGGCTACCTGCAGTTCGTCTCGCCCTTCATCACCGCGCTGCCCGCCCACTCGATCCTGATGGCCGACCTCGGCACCCTGCACCCGCCGGGCGATTGCGGGATCGCCACACCGTGGTTCGAGGTCCACGGCCGGGCCGGCGTGCGCCGCAACCGCAACTGCGCCGTCGCGGCCGCAGAACTCCTGGAGGTCCGGTGAAGACCGTCCCGCGCACCACGCCGTACTACTGGCAGGGGGAGTGGGTCGACGAGCAGGAGGCCGGCCGCCGCCTCGGCGGACTGGGCGGCATCCTGCCCGCGCTGCCGGGCCCGCTGCACGCCGAGCACGTCCTGGCGGCGTGCGGGAGGCTCGCCGCCCTCCTCGCGGACCGGGACGGCGACACCTACCGCCGGCTGTTCGCCGACCTCACCGACCCCGTCACCACGGCCCTGCCCGCCGCCGACGCGGAGCTCGCACTCGCCGGCCTCGCCGCGGCCCTGGCCCCCGAGCCGCTGGGCGCCCAGCTGGTCGCCGAACTCGGAGGCACGGCCCCGCACCGCCCGGTCGCGGCGCACTTCGCGCAGGACGCGCTCGAACTGTGGCAGCCGATCGGCACCCTGGTCCACATCGCCCCGAGGAACGTGGCCGTGGGCGGCGTGTTGAGCGTGGTCGAAGGGCTCCTCGCCGGCAACGTCAACATCGTCAAGACCAGCGGCAGGGACGGCCTCTTCACCCAGCACGCGCTGGCCGCCCTGGCCGACGCCGACCCGTCCGGACAGCTGCGCGGCCGGCTGGTGGTGCTCCGCTTCCCCTCCCGCGACACCGCCTGGCTGCGGGAGCTGTGCCGTCCGGCCGACGCGGTGGCGGTCTGGGGCACGGAGGAGGCGGTCGAGGGGGTCGCACGGTTCCTGCCGCCGGGATGCCGACTGGTCGAATGGGGTCCCAAGATCTCCTTCGCCTACCTCGACCGCACGGGGGCGCGCCAGGACGAGGGGGCGCTGCGGGCCCTGGCCCGCGACATCCTGCGCAACGGCCAGCGCACCTGCACCAGTCCGCAGGTGGTCTACGTCGACACGGCCGACCGGCAGGCCCTCTTCGCCGAAGCCGGGGCCCTCGCGGACGCACTGTCGCAGGAGGCGGCCGGCTTCCCCGCGCTGCCCAGGGAGACCGCCGAGCAGGCGGAGATCACCAACGTGGTCACGGTCGCTCACCTGGAGGAGCACCTGGGCCTCACGCGCACGTTCCGCGCACCCGACGGCTCCTGGCACGTCCTCGCGGACACCCGGTCCGCACTCACGGCCTCCCCGCTGTTCGGCACGGTGTGGGTCAAGCCCCTGCCGCGGGAGGACATCGTGCGGGTCCTCCACCCGATGCGGCGCTACCTGCAGACCGTGGGCCTCCACGCCGCAGGGAGCGACACGGTAGCCCTGGCCACCGAATTCTTCCGTGCGGGGGCCCTGCGCGTCGTGGAACTCGGAACCATGCTGGAGACCTACGCGGGAGAACCCCACGACGGCCAACTGGCCCTGCAGCGCTACAGCCGCCGCGTCAGCATCAGGCCCACCGCCGGCAGGGCATGAGGGAGCCGGGTGCGTCGTGTCAGCGCCCCCATGCCGGCGCGACGCTCGACGCCTGGCGATGGGCCGGCCCCCGTCAGGCCCGCCTCGGGCATCCGGCACCATGGCCCGATGTCCTCCGCACCCACGAACCCCGACCCACAGCGCCCGGACCCCGCCGCATCGGACCGCGCCACCGCCCGGTCGGCCCGCACCCGCGCGGCGGCGTTGGCCGCCGCCGCGGTGACCGTCGTCGCCGGGCTGGGGCTCAGGGCGGTGGCGGCGGGGGAGTCGGCCAAGTCCGGCGGGGACGCGCTCTACACGGTCCTGCTTCTGACGCTCACCGTGGCTTGCGCCCCGCGGCTGTCGCCCGCGCGGGCCGCCACGATCGCGCTGGCCGCCTGCTGGGCGGTGGAGTTCCTCCAGCTCGGTCCGCTGCCCGCGGAGCTCTCGCGGCGCAGCACCCTCGCCCGTCTCGTGCTCGGCTCGACCTTCAACGCGCCCGACCTGGCCTGGTACGCGGTCGGCGCCGCCGCGGGCTGGCTGGTCCACTCCGCGCTGCGACGGGCCGGGCGCCGGACCGTTCAAGGGATCTTGAGACCGAGAGCCGCCCGTGGCAGGCTCGTGCCGCATGATCGATGAATGCGCCAAGGACCACCTGCACAAGAGGCTGCGGCGGGACCGCGAGGCGCTGCTGTGGAAGCTCGACGGCCTCTGCGCATACGACGCGCGCCGCCCGCTGACAGCGACCGGGACCAACCTCCTCGGCCTGGTCAAACACGTGGCCACGGTCGAGGCCAGGTACTTCGGCGAGGTCTTCGGTCGTCCTTCCCCGGAGCCGCTGTGCCGGTGGCAGGACTCCGACGGCAGCGATCAGTGGGCGGCCGAGGACGAGACGCCCGAGCAGATCGCCGCGTTCTACCGCCGGACGTGGGAGCACTCGGACGCGACGATCGGCGAGCTCTCCCTCGACGCCCCCGGCCACGTGCCCTGGTGGCCGGAGGCGCATCCGAACACGAACCTCTTCGCCGTCATGGTCCACGTCCTCGGCGAGACCGTCCGGCACGCCGGGCACGCCGACATCCTGCGCGAGGGCGTCGACGGCCGGACCGGGCTGCGCGCCGAACACGAGCAGCCGATCGACGAGGAAGCCCGCGCCGCCCGCTTCGCGAAGATCGAGCGGGCTGCCAGGGCAGCCGTACCAACCAAGCCGTAGAGGTCGGCCGGCTCTGCCCGGCGCCCCGTCTCGCGGCTCCGGGGGGACGAAGCCGCGAGACGTAGGTCAACGGCCTCCGGTGGCCGGCCGGTCGGCGGTCAGGCGGAGGTCGTCCACCGCTGCTCGGCGCCGCCGTAGCAGGGCCACTGGACGACCGGGGCGCCCGGCGTCGTGCTCGACGCGCCGACCGCGGCGCACAGGCCGCTCGCCCGGTTCCGCATCTGGGCGAAGCCCGTGTCCGGGTTCCGGTCGAAGTACCACGTCTGCTCCGCCCCGTTGTCGCAGCCGTACTGGATCAGCTGGACGCCGGCGTTCGGTGAACTCGCCGGATCGGCGAGGCACTTGCCGCTGTTCTTGTTCACGAGCTCGTAGCCGCCACCGGAGTTCGGCATGGGGTAGAGGCCCCAGTACTGCTCGGCGCCGCCGTAACAGGACCACTGGATGATCCCGGCCCCGCCCGCCGTACTCCCCGCGCCGACCGACAGGCAGTGCTGGCTGTTGTAGTTCCAGAGCTCCACGATCTCCCCGTCCCTGAGCGAGGAGGACGCGATCGCGGTCGGTGCCGACGCCGAGGCCGGCGCCACCCCCGCCGCCAACGCGATCGCGGAGGCGAGCCCCGCGACCCCCGCACCGAGCTTCCTGCGGGTGCGTTCCACTGCGTTCATGCGTGTTCCCTCCCTGTCGTGTCGAGACGCGTCGGAGGCGTCACGCGGTCCGGACGTCCCACCACTGCTGGGACTGGAAGTTCTTGCCCCACAGCTGGGCCCGGGCGCCGTTGCCGGGGACGTTGGTGTCGCGGTCCAGCACGGTGTTGTTGCCGTTGTTGAAGCGGACGTTGTAGATGGCCAGGTCCCCGGAGGGGTGGTACCACTGCTGCTGGGTGGTGCCGTTGCACTGCCACAGCTGCACCCGGGTGCCGTTGCCGCCGCCGCCGTTGGTGTCGGCGTCCAGGCACATGCCCGGGAACCGTACGCTGCGCAGGCTGCCGTCGCTGGACAGCAGCCACTCCTGCTGGGTGGTGCCGTTGCAGCCCCACACCTGGACCTTGGTGCCGTTGCCGCCGGCGTTGGCGTCGGCGTCCAGGCACTGGCCCGGAGTCGCCCGGTACAGGCTGTAGATCCGGACGTAGACGCCCGCGGCGAGGGAGCCGGCCCGGGCGCCGGGCGCCTGGCCCTGTTCCCAGGCCACGTGGTGGGTGGCGGGCTCGGCGGCCTGGGCGGATGCCGCTGTCGTGGCACCGGCGGTGAGGGCTGCCACGGCGGTGGCGACGGCCGCGACGGTGGCCAGTTTCTTGTGAACGGTCACGGGTCCTGGATTCCTTCCGGGGTCGGTCTGTGCGGTGAATCCAGGAAATGCCACGCCGATCGACCGGTCGAATGATTCGATTTCTTTCGAAGGGACTGGCGAAGGGAGAACGCGTGTGATCCGGATCCGCCTGGGCGCCCGGGGACTTGGGGGCGTGAGGTTCGCGGTCTCACCGGTGGGCTCGGCCAAGGACCTGCTCCGCCTCGTCTGCTTCAGCCCGGGAACCCTGGCCCCGCCCTGGCGGGCCAGGGCCACGGACGCGCTGACCCGGCACCGGCTCGGGCTGCTGGCCGTGGTCGGCGGCGGTGGCCCCCTCGGTTGCGCCCCGGACTTCCTGCGGCCGGAACCCGCGGCCTTCCTGACCGACATCGACACCGCGCTGCACCAGATCGCGACGACCCCGCAGGAACAGGTCCGCCACGAGCTGGCCGGGGCCGTCAACGGCCACTCCTGGGATCCCGCTTCCGGCCACTCGGCGCCGCGGCGGCTCCTGCAGGCCCTCGACCGGGGGGAGGAGCACTTCGCGCACCGACTCGCCGACGAGATGGGGCGGTTCTGGCAATCGGCACTGAAGCCCTCGTGGCCGGCCATCCGGGCCCGGCTGGAAGCCGACGTCACCACCCGCGCCTCCGAGATCGCCCAGTACGGCCTCGCCGAGGCCCTCAACCGGCTGGCCCCGAACCTGGAATGGCGCGACGGCGAACTGCTCGTCCACCCCGGCCCGGACAGCGCCCACCAGCTGACGCTGGACGCGGAAGGGGTGATCCTCACGCCGAGCGTCTTCGTCGACTGCGCCCTCTTCTGCGCCGGGGAACCGTCCGGGACGCCGGAGCCGCGCACTCCGCTCATCGTCTATCCCGCCGCGCAGGTCGACTGTCTTCCGCCCGCCCAGGACCACCCGCTGATCGGGGAGATGTGGCGCAAGCTCCTGGCCGAGCTGAGCCAACCGCGTTCCACGACGGAGATCGCCCAGCGGCTCTACCTGAGCCCGGCCACCGTCTCCTACCACCTGCAGATCCTGCACCGGGCCGGCCTCGTCACCCGTGCCCGACGCTCCCGGCAGGTGTTCTACCAGCGGCTCGGGGCCGCGATGTAGGCGTACCGGCCCAACACGTCTGGAACGCGTCGAAGCGACGGGGCCCGGCTAGGGGAGGCCGAGGGTGGCCCGGTGGGCGCGCCAGCGGTCCATCACGCCGTGCATCTCCTGTTCGAGGAACGCGAAGAACGCCGCCGTCTCCGCCACCCGCGCCCCCGCCGGGGTGTCCCTGCCCAGGCCCGACGCGCCCTCGCGCAGGGTCTGCTCGAAACGGGCGAGGGCCTGGTCGCGGCGGGTGAAGGTCTGGTACCAGAGCTCGTTGTGGAGCACGTAGCGGTCCCGGCGGGAGCCCGGTTCGCGCTCCCGGCTGACCATGTTGACCTGGGCCAGGTAGGCGACGGCCCCCGATACCGCCGCCGGGCTGATCCGCAGGGCCGCGCCGAGCTCCGCCGAGGTCATCGCGCCGCTGTCGCTGGCCAGCAGGCAGGCGAAGACCCGGGCGGCCATGCGCTGCATGCCCGCCTCGGTGAGCTGCGCGGCGAACCGCTCCACGAAGCGGGAGACCGCTTCCCCGTCCCTGGTTCCGTCGTCGTCCATCGTCACATCCGAGACTTTACGCGATTCGCTATCTTCACAACTTTGTGAAATGAGCGTACGTTCGGAACCATGACGAAGGCCATCAGCGTCGCCGGGCTCCGCAAGGCGTTCGGCCGCACCCGTGCCCTGGACGGGCTCGACCTCGACGTCGCGACCGGCGAGGTCCACGGATTCCTCGGCCCCAACGGCGCCGGCAAGTCCACCACCCTGCGGATCCTGCTCGGCCTGCTGCGCGCCGACGCCGGGACCGCCACCCTGCTCGGCGGCGACCCGTGGGCCGACGCCGTCACCCTCCACCGCCGCGTCGCCTACGTCCCCGGCGACGTCACCCTCTGGCGGGACCTCACCGGCGGCGAGGTCATCGACCTGTACGGACGCCTGCGCGGCGGCCTCGACCGGGCCCGGCGGGACGACCTGGTCGCACGGTTCGAACTCGACCCCACCGGGAAGGGCCGCACCTACTCCAAGGGAAACCGCCAGAAGGTCGCCCTGGTCGCGGCCTTCGCCTCCGGCGCGGAACTCCTCGTCCTCGACGAGCCCACCTCCGGGCTCGACCCGCTGATGGAAGAGGTCTTCCGGGACTGTGTGACCGGGGCCCGGGACGCCGGCCGCACCGTCCTGCTCAGCTCGCACCTGCTCAGCGAGGTCGAGGCCCTCTGCGACCGGGTCAGCATCGTCCGCGCCGGCCGCACCGTGGAGAGCGGCACCCTCGCCGCCCTGCGCCACCTCACCCGTACGTCGATCACCGCCGAGCTCGCCGGACCGCCGAACGGCATCGCGCACCTGCCCGGCGTCCACGACGTCGAGGTGCGCGGGCCGCGGATCAGCCTCCAGGCCGACACCGGCGGACTGGACGCCGTCCTGCGCGCCCTCACCGCCTCGGGCGTCCGCTCGCTGACCGCGACCCCGCCCACGCTGGAGGAACTCTTCCTGCGCCACTACGCCCCGGAGGGCCGGCCGGACGGGGTGAGCGGGCGGTGAACGGGCCGCTGACCGGCACCGGGACGCTGCTGCGGCTGGCGCTGCGCCGCGACCGGGTCACGGCGCCGGGCTGGGTGCTGGTGGCCGGGCTGCTGGTGGTGAGCATGCCCCGCGCCCTCGGCGCCGTGTACGCCACCGGCGCCGAACGGGCCTCCGTCGCCGCCGCGATGAACGCCAACGGCTCGATGCGGGCCCTGTACGGGCCGGTGTCCGGCGAGTCCCTCGGGGCCCTCACCGCCTGGCGGGCCGGGGTGTTCGGGGCGGTGCTCGCCGCGGTGATGAGCCTGGTGATCGTCGTGCGGCACACCCGCGAGGAGGAGGAGACGGGCCGTCACGAGCTGCTCTGCTCCGGGGCGGTGGGCCGCCGGGCCCCGCTGACGGCCGCCCTCCTGGCGGCGCTGGCCGCCGACGTGGCCGTGGCGCTGCTGATCGCGGGCGGCCTCGCGGGGCAGGGTGCGGCCGGGGCCCTCGCGCTCGGACTGGGCACCGCCGGGGCGGGGCTGGTGTTCGCGGCCGTGGCGGCCGTCGCCGCCCAGCTGACCGGGAGCGCCCGGGCCGCGAGGGGACTCGCGGCGGCCGTGCTGGGGGCCGCGTTCGTACTGCGGGCGGCGGGCGACGCGGGAGCCCCCGACGGCAGGTCGGCCCTGACCTGGGCCTCGCCGCTGGGCTGGCTGGAGAACGTACGGGCCTTCGCGGGTGAACGCTGGTGGGTGCTCGGGCTGTTCGCGGCCGGGGCGGTGGCGCTGGTGGCCGCCGCCTACGCACTGGCGGGCCGCCGCGACCTGGGCACGGGCTTCCTGCCCGCCCGGCCGGGCCCGGCCGAGGGGCGGCTCGGTTCGGCGGGGGCACTGGCCCGGCGCCTCCAGCGGGGGGCCGTACTCGGCTGGAGCGCGGGCTTCCTGACGGCCGGGGTGGCCTTCGGGGGCATGGCGGACGGGGTCGCCGAGGTGGTCGGCGGCAACGGGCGCACCCGGGAGATCATCGAGCGGATGGGCGGGCGGAGCGGGCTGACCGAGGCCTTCCTCGCCGCGATGGCGGGGCTGCTGGGCATGGCCGCCGCGTTGTTCGCCGTCTCCTGCGTCCTGCGGCTGCACGGCGAGGAGACCTCGCAGCGCGCCGAGCCGCTGCTCGCGCAGCCCGTCGGCCGGTTGCGCTGGGCCGGGGGCCACCTGGCCGTCGCCTGCGCGGGCCCGGCCCTGATCCTGCTCCTGGCCGGGCTCGGACTGGGCCTCGGGCGCGGCGGGGGTACGACCGCCACGGTGGGAGCCTGCCTGGCGCAGCTCCCGGCGGTGTGGGTCTTCGGCGGGCTGGCCGCCCTGCTGTACGGGGCGGTTCCGCGGTACGCGGCCGTGTCCTGGGCGGTGGCGGGTGCGGCGCTGGCCCTGGGCTGGCTGGGCCCCGCCCTCGACCTGCCGCGACCGCTGCTGGACCTCTCGCCCTTCGCCCACCTGCCGAGGCTCCCCGGTCCCGGAGGCTGGGAGCCGGTGCCGCTCCTGGTCCTCACCGCCCTGGCGGCGGCCCTGACGGCGGCCGGCCTGGCGGCCCTGCGCCGCCGCGACCTGACGGCGTAAGCCCGCCGTACCCGGTGGACGGCGGGTCGGGGCGGGTGCCGTGCGAAGGGTCCGTTTCGGCCATCTCGCCCGTCCCCCTGTCGAATGGTCCACGCCTATTGGATACTGCCGCTATCCAATCGATGAGATGCTTCTCTCAGGGGGACTCGTGAGGCGAACCGTCTTGCACACACCCGGATACGTCAGCGCCGTCTGTGCCGCCGCCGCGGCGACGGTCCTGGCCACCTCCACGTCCGCGGCGGCGGAGACCGGACCCGAGCAGGACAACTTCTTTCCCGCCATGGTCCATTCCATCCTCCACCTGGACATCGATCCGCCGGGCGCCAACGACTGGAACTGCCGTCCCGGCGCCGCCCACCCGCGCCCGGTCGTCCTGGTCCACGGGACCTACGAGAACCGCTACAACAACTGGGCCCGCATGTCCCCCGAGTTGAAGGCCCAGGGCTACTGCGTCTACGCCCTCGACTTCGGCGACACCGACGACGCCGGGGTGGCCGTCGCCCCCACCGTCAAGGGTTACGGAGACATCAGGAAGTCCTCGAAGGAGCTCGCCGCCTTCGTGGACAAGGTGCTCGCCGCCAGCGGCTCCGCCCAGGTGGACCTGGTCGGCCACTCCCAGGGCGGAACCCTGTCCCGCTGGTACCTCAAGGCCGACGGAGGGGCGACCCCGGCCGACCCGTCGAAGAACAAGGTCAAGAAGGTCGTCCAACTGGGCGCCACGAACCACGGCACCACCATGAGCGGCATCGAGACCCTCGCCGACGTGATCCACATGCAGGAGCTCGGGGAGAAGACCCTCGGGGTGGCAGGCGTCCAGCAGTACGAGAAGTCCGAGTTCATCAAGGAGCTCAACGCCGACGGCGACACCGTTCCCGGGGTCGACTACACCGTGATCGCCACCAAGTACGACGAGATCACCACCCCCTGGCAGAGCACGTTCATGACGGCGGGCCCCGGAGCGACGGTGCACAACGTCACCTTGCAGGAGGGCTGCTTCGTCGACTTCTCCGCCCATCTGAGCATGTCGTACAGCCCGCGTGCGATCGGACTGGTCACACAGGCCCTGGACCCGTCGGCCCCGGCAGCTCCCTGTGTGCCGAGGGCGCCCGCCTTCTGATCCCGTCCCGAAGCCGCCTCGCACGCGCAGCGGACGGCGCCGATTCCGTACGATCGTGCCGTGGCCGCCTTTTCCTTCGAACGCACGTCCCCGCTCGCCCCCGAGGAGGCGTGGCGCAGGCTGACGCAATGGCCCCGCCACGCCGAGGTGGTGCCGCTGACCGGCATCGAGGTGCTCACCGCGGAGCCGACCCACGAGGGAACGCGTTTCGTGGCCCGGTCGGGCGTCGGGCCGGTGGCCGTCGACGACGTCATGGAGGTGACGGTCTGGCGGCCGCCGGTGGGCGACGAGCCGGGCATGTGCCGCCTGGAGAAGCGCGGCCGGGTCGTCCTGGGCTGGGCGGAGATCGAGGTCCGACCGGGGCCGGCGGGCGGCAGCCGGGTGGTGTGGCGGGAGGAACTGCGCGTCCGCTTCCTGCCCCGCCTCTTCGACGGCGTCCTGAACCGGGCGGGCCGCCTCATGTTCGGCCGCGCGGCGACCCGACTGCTCAGGAAGGCCTGAACGACCGCGGACAGCCAGGGCTGCCGCTACGGCAGGCGGCGGTCGGCGGTCCCACCGAGTCCGAGCACGGCCTCTGCGGTCTCCTCGGCGGTCAGGCCGGTGGAGTCCAGGACGTTCTTCTCGTACGGGCCGAGGTCGGCGAAACCGTCGTAGATCCCGTTGAGGGTCTGCCGGTCGGTGAGCGGGTGCCCCGGGCGGGACGTCCCGCGCTCCAGTGCGACTTCCCGGTCGGGCCGCAGCACCACGTAGACCAGTCCGACACCTGCGGCCTCCGCCGCCTTCTCGTACGCTTCCAGGAACCACGGCCCGACCACCCCGTCGACCACGGTGTGGTAGCCCCCGGCGGCGTAGCCGGCGGCGGCTCGGGCGATCACCCCCGTCACCGTCCGGTTCTGTTCGTGAGCCTCCGGCAGGTAGGGCGCCAGCGCCCCCTGCTGGATCGCCGCGTAGAAGTCGTCCGTGTGCAGGTGCACGCTGGGCGAGGGTCCGCTCCGGGCCAGGATGCGCGCGACGGTCGTCTTTCCTGATCCCGAGGGCCCGCTCACCACGATGATCTGCATCGTCCCACCCTAGAGGCCGTCGCGGACGAGGCGCAGGGCGCGCCGATCGCCGCCGAGCAGGCGGAGGGCCTCGAAGCTCGGGCTGTCGGGGTCGGCGTGGTAGACGATCAGCTGCTGTCCGGGGGCTTCGCGGACGTCGAAGGCGTGGTAGGTCACGTGCAGGTGCCCGACGTCCGGGTGGAGGAAGTGCTTGGCCGCGCGGGTCTTGCCGCGCACGGTGTGCGTGTTCCACAGCCGGGCGAAGTCCGGGCTGCGTGCGCTGAGTTCCCCGACGAGGGCACGAAGGCGCCCGTTGCGGGGGTCCAGGCCCTCCGCTTCGCGCAGATGGCCCACGACGGCCTCGGCCGTCCGGTCCCACCGGGTGTGGAAGGAGCGGCCGGCCGGGTCCAGGAAGACCATCGCGGCCAGGTTGTCCGCCCGCTCGAAGGGGGAGTACAGGGCTTCGGTGAGGGCGTTGGCGGCCAGGATGTCGAGGGTGGGGCCCGTGACGAACGCCGGGGTGTCGCGGTAGCCGTCGATCAGCGTGCGCAGGGCGGGACCCACCCGGCTCGCCGCGGCCGGGCTCGGACGGCCCGGCACGCTGCCGGCGAGCCGGTGCAGATGCGCCACGGTGTCGGCGTCCAGCAGCAGGGCGCGGCCCAGTGCCTCCACCACCTGCGCCGAGGGGCGCCGCTCACGCCCCTGTTCGAGCCGGGTGTAGTAGTCGGCGTTCACCCCGGCCAGTACGGCGACTTCCTCGCGGCGCAGCCCGGCGACCCGGCGCATGCCGTGGTGCGCCATCCCGACGTCGCCGGGGCCGACGGCGGCGCGGCGCGCACGGAGGAAGTCCCCCAGGTGGTTCTCGCTCACCGCCCCAGGCTAGGCGACCGGCTCCGGCGGTGCCTGGGTGTGCCGCACCCGGGCACCGTGCGGCCTGGGCGGCGGCCGGACCCCGGCCCAGACTCGGTGCCCTACCGAGGGAACCACCGAGGGAAGGCAAGGAACCGGACATGAACATCCCCGCCGCGAAAGTCATCGCCGTCACCGGAGCGAGCAGCGGGATCGGCGAGGCGACCGCCCGCCGGCTCGCTGCCGACGGCCACAGCGTGCTCCTGGGAGCACGCCGCACCGAGCGTCTCGACGCGCTCGCCGCGGAGCTCACCGCCCTCGGCGGCACGGCCACCGCCCGGCGGCTGGACGTCACCGACGCCGCCGACGTACAGGCGTTCGTCCACGCTGCCCCCGACCTCTACGGGCGGCTGGACGTGCTGGTCAACAACGCCGGCATCATGTCGCTCTCGCCGCTGGCGGAGGCCCGGACCAGGGAATGGGACCGGATGATCGACGTGAACCTGCGGGGGGTGCTGCACGGGATCGCCGCAGCCCTCCCGGTGATGCGCGCCCAGGGCGGCGGCCACATCGTGAACGTCGCGTCCGTCGGGGCGTACGAGGTGACGCCCACCGCCGCCGTCTACTGCGCGACCAAGTTCGCCGTCCGCGCGATCAGCGAGGGCCTTCGCAAGGAGTCCGCCGGCGACGTCCGGGTGACCGTCGTCTCCCCGGGCGTGACCGAGTCCGAACTCGCCGACCACCTCACGGACGCGACCGCCCGGGAGGCCATGCGCAACTACCGCAAGGTCGCCCTACCGGCCGGCGCCATCGCGGACGCGATCGCGTACGCCGTGTCCCAGCCACCGGAGGTGGACGTCAACGAGATCCTGGTCCGGCCTTCCGCGAGCGCCCAGTGACGCGGGCCGAGCGTTCCTGCTCCCGGTGCGACACGGCCGACAGGGACCCGGACGCCCTGACGCGCAGGCTGCGGGTGCTCGAGGACAAGGAGGCGCTCCACGCCCTGATGACCCGCGGCTGGCGCGCCCTGGACCGCAAGGACTGGGCGGGCTGGGCCGCTTGCTGGGCCGAGGACGCCGTCCTGGAGTTCGGCCCCTGGGGCACGATCCGGGGGAGGGCGGCGGTCCGCGCCCGGGTGGAGGAAGCCGAAGCGCCCTTCCCGAGCATGCAGCACCACCTGCTCAACCTGCACTTCGACGTGGCCGGCGATGCGGCGACCGGCATCGGCTACATGTGGTTCGTCGCCGTCACCGCCCCCGGACGGACCTCCGCCCCCTACTCCATGGGCGGCCCCTACGACTGGGAGTTCCGCCGCGACCCCGACCAGGGCTGGCTCCTGGTCCGCCAACAGCTCGGGATCTGGTGGACGGACGGCCATGCTCCCCCGGAAGGCTTCGCATCGAGCTGATGCGCACCGGACCCGGCACTCCACGGGGCGTCGAGGAAGCCGGGCGATGTGCCGTCACCACCTCCAGCGGCGGCGGCAACACCCTGAGAGGCTGCGGCCTCCCCGACTCCCACGACACCGGTCGCTCCGCTCGCGTGCGCTACTGCTCCGTCGGTTTGCCTGCCAGGGCCTTGGCGACGGTCTGTGCGGAGAGTCCCGTGACACGCATCAGGTCGGCCTTCGCCGCGCCGCGCCTGTGGGCCGCCCTCATGGAGGCGTTGCGCAGCGCGACGTCCGGCCGGAAGGGATGGCGGGCGAGTTTGCCTTGTACGACTGCGACGAAGCGGAGCAGTACGCGGCGTTGCCAAGTGATCAAGGTGTTGTGCGGTGAGGGCATCGCGGATGTTGCCAAGACGTGCCTTTCTCTCGACCGGTCCTCCCTCGACGGTGACGGCAATCGGGGCCACCCGGCAGAGCGAGACCCGGCCACGTCGCAGCGAAACCCAGGAGCGCGTATGGGAAAGGACGGACCTCAAGAGGCTCCGGGGCCCTTCGGCACCTCACCCGACGCGTCCGATTTCACCCGGTGACGCCCTTGGACGACGGCCTCACCTGCCGGGGCGCCTGGCAGCGTGTGTGGAAGTCTGTCCGGGTGGACACGTTCGCGGACCGGCTCGACGGCGGGTGGAAGTGGTGGGAAGCCGCCATCGAGGAAGCGCAGGAGGGGCGCTGGATCCGTGACGCCGTGGAGCGGCGGGTCATCGAGGACATCAGGGCCGCGACGAACTCTCTCAGCGGTGGGCGGCTGGCCCCGTTCACCGAGGACTCCTGGCACGTGCGCATCGGGAGGATCGCGAACTGGGCCGGGGTGCTGCGACTCGCGGCCCGGTCGGGCGGATGGGTGCTCCAGCCGGTCGCCGGGCGCAACCCGCCGCACCCGGCGGGCATGGCCGAGCTGCTGTCCGGCATCTACGCGGTCGGCGAGCAGGGAGAGCTCTGGATGCGGCAGCTCCTGAAGGGTGAGCTGCCACCGGAAGGCGAGATCGCGAAGGCCGAGGGGTTCCTCACCGGTCCGGGATCCGTGGAGGACCTCGAACTCTTCTTCTACGACTGAAGGCCGTCCCGTCGGAGCGACCGCCACATCCCGCAGATCGACCGGAGCCGGACCATGAGCACTGACCCGCAGCGCGTACCACCCCTCGGTGCCGCCCCCCGCCACGAGGAGTACCGTGCGGCGGCCACGCGGGTCTTGCGTGAGGCGGGGTGGACGCCCGGTCGGAGCGCGGGACCGGGCCCCAGGCCGGACATGGTGGAGCAGTACGGGCCGCCGCCGCGCGCGGCAGCGGAGTTCCTGGCTGAGTACGGTGGACTGCATCTGGAGTTCGCCGATCCGCGGGACGGTTCCGGCGAGAGCCGGGACGACATCGACATCTGCGGCGGCGCGGACATTCTGGGCTGGGTCGGCACGTGGAGCCGGGCGGCGGGGGAGCCCGTGTTCCCGGTGGGGGAGTTCGCACGGCGGAACTGTGTCCTGCTGGTCGGTGACAGCGGCAGCCTGTACGGGGCCTTCGACGCGGTACTGGGCCTGCTCGGGGCGGACGCGCTGACGGGGCTGGGCAGGCTCGTGCTCGACCGGAGCCCGCTGGAGCCGCGCCTGCCCGTCCCGCCGGAAGCCCTGTACCGGCCCGAGCGCCCGCCGGCCCGAGTCCGCCGGCGTGGGCGCCCCTGACCCGTCCCCACCGCCCGGTCGGCCCCGCGCGCAGGCTGCGCCCGCCGCCACCCGTGGACCCCCCGGTCGAGCGCGTGTGCGAGACCGGCCGTAGCCTTCGCTCCATGACTGACATTCCGCCGCCGACACCCCGTGACGCCTTCGAACTGCTCATGGCCGGCAACCAGCGCTTCGTCTCCGGCACCCCCGAGCACCCCAACCAGGACGCCGCCCGCCGCGCCGAGACCGCACCGTCCCAGCAGCCCTTCGCCGTGCTGTTCGGCTGCTCCGACTCCCGGCTGGCCGCCGAGATCATCTTCGACCGCGGCCTGGGCGACCTCTTCGTGGTGCGCACCGCCGGACACGTCGCGGGGACGGAAGTCCTCGGTTCCATCGAATTCGGCGCGGCCGTCCTCAACGCACCCCTGATCGTCGTCCTCGGCCACGACTCGTGCGGCGCCGTCGGTGCGGCCTGCTCCGCCCTGGAGGACGGACAGACGCCGGGCGGCTTCGTCCGCGACGTCGTCGAGCGGGTGACGCCGAGCGTGCTGGCGGCCCGTGCCGCCGGACGTGAGAGCGCCGAGGAGATATTGGCCGAGCACATCGAGCAGACGGTGGACCTGCTGCTGGAACGCTCCCGGGTCCTGGCCGACCGGGTGGCCGACGGACGCCTCGGCATCGTGGGGCTCTCCTACCGTCTGGGCGACGGCAGCGCACAGCTCGTCGCCACGCGCGGCCTCGACACGGCGGTTCCCGCCACGTCCTGACCGCCCGCTGCCCGGTCGCCGGCGCGGCCCCCACGCAGCGCGAGCGTCCGCGGTGCGGCGGAGCCCGCCGACAGCCGGTGCCGCCCTCCGGCTGGGACACGTCATGGCGTGCCGGGCTGGTGCGAACCGGTGGCAGGGGCGGGCCCCGGCCGGAGAGAATGCCGCAGGGCAGGCAGGCGTGAGATGAGCAGGGGGCGGCGCGCGGTGGTGTGGTGGGTGGTACAGGAGCACCAGAGCAAGGTCGACCCCACACGGTTCGACCTCCACGCCGTCCACCGCTTCCGCACCCGCGAGGCGGCCACCGCCCGCTTCCTGTGGACGGAGGCGCAGTTCGGCCAGGCAGCCCAGGACAAGGTCCGCTACCCCGTCAACAGTCTCTGGCACGATGTCCGGGCCCGCCCCTTCCCGCCGTCGGCCGTCATCCGGGCCGCGACCGGCCCGTGGCGCCTGCTGGTCCACGAACCTGGTGGCGTCGAGGTCCACGAGTTCCCCACCGCCCCCGCCGAGGGCGAACTCGCCGCCGTCCTGGAAGACCTGCAGGAAGCCGCCCGGGCGCGGGCCTGAACCGGGGCCTGTGTCGGGCGCCGCGCAGCGCCCGCCGCGCCGGCACCGAAAGCACCCGCGACCTCAACGCGATACCCCCTACGGCCGGGCTGCTTCCGGCTGCGGGGCCGGTCGTTCGTCGGCGGGAGACGGGCCGGCCCCCCGTCGCGGCCGCAGGAGCAGCGTGACGAGGAGCGCCGCGGCTGCCAGGGTGGCGCTGCCGCAGCGCAGCGCCAGGTGCAGGGCGTCCGTGAAGGCGGCGTCGACGGCGTCGCGGACGGGGGCGGGGAGGGCTGCGGTGCTGTCCGGGGCCGTGCCGGGGAGGTGGCGGGCGATGTCGGCAGGTGCGCCGAGCCGGTGGAGCGAGTCGGTCAGATGGGTGGCGAAGCGGCTGCTGAGAACGGCTCCGAGGACGGCTACGCCGACGACTCCGCCGATCTCGCGCAGGGTGTTGAGGATCGCGGAGGCCATCCCGGCCCGCGCCGGGTCGACGCGCTGCATGACCGTGACGGACACGGGGGTGAACGTCATCCCCATGCCCAAGCCCATGACGCCCAGCACCCAGACGTACTGGGCGTAGTGGGCGTGTGCGCCGTAGAGCGAGAGGGCGCCGAGCCCCGTGGCGCACAGGACCACGCCGGCCACCAGCGGGAGGCGGGGGCCGTGGCGTGAGGTGAGCGCGCCCGACAGCGGCGCGGCGATGACGATCATCGCGGTCATCGGCAGGCCCGCCACGCCCGCGTCCGACGGGGACCAGCCCATCACGTCCTGCATGAGCAGGGGCAGGAAGAACGCGGCTCCGAACATGCCGAAGCTGATCACGAACCCGCTCACCGCGGCGCCGGCGAGCACCCGGTCCCGGAAGAAGCTCAGGTCGAGCATGGGGTCGGCGCTGCGGGCCTCGACCAGGAAGAAGGCGGCCAGGGCCAGTACCGCCACGGCGGCGAGGGCGAGCACCCGGACGTCGGTCCAGCCCCGGGCGGGCCCCTCGACGAGCGCGTACACCAGAGCGCCGCATCCCAGTGCCGAGAGGGCCTGGCCCTTCAGGTCCAGCCGGCGGCTGCGGGCCGCGAACTCGGGGAGGACCCGGGCCGCGAGCAGCAGCCCCGCCACGCCGACGGGGACGTTGATCCAGAAGACGGCGGCCCAGCCGAAGGCGTCCACGATCGGCCCTCCCAGCACCGGGCCGACGGCCAGGCCCAGTGCGGAGACGCCGGACCAGAGGCCGACGGCCCTGGCCCGCTCCTTCTCGTCGGGGAAGACGTGGCGCAGGATGGACAGGCTGCCGGGCGTGAGCAGCGCCGCTCCCAGGCCCTGGAACATCCGGGCCGCGACCAGCGCGCCGGTCGAGCCCGACAGCGCGGCGGCCGCCGACCCCGCCGTGAACAGTGTGAGCCCGGTGAGGAAGACGCGCCTGCGGCCGTACCGGTCGCCCAGGGTGCCGCCGGTGAGCAGCAGGGCCGCGTAGACCAGGCTGTAGCCCTCGACCACCCACTGGAGTCCGCTGACGCCGGAATGCAGCTGCTGCCCGATGCGCGGCAGCGCGTTGTTGACGATGACGTTGTCGAGCATCGCCATGAACATCGTGGCGCACAGGGTGGCGAGCACGAGCCCCTTGTGCCGGGTGGGCGGCGGGTTCACCGATTTCCGCATCAGGTTCCCTAACGGTGTTAGTGGGCGGTTGGTGCGGTTAGACTGCCTCTAACAGTGTTAGTTGGCAAGCGGGATTTCCGGTGGGGCCCGCGGAGGAGGTGGCCGATGGCCGTGGAGGGCAAGGGCGACGGCGGCCCGCAGCAGGCGGGACTCACCCGGCAGGCGCTCGTCCAGGCCGCGCTGCGCGTGCTGGAGCGCGAGGGTGTGCACGGCCTGTCGATGCGCAAGGTCGCCTCGGAGCTGGGAGTGAAGGCGTCCTCGCTGTACTGGCACGTACGCAACAAGGAGGAACTCCTCGACCTGCTCACCGACGCGCTCATGGCCGACGCGCAGGCGCCACCCCGGGAGGGCGACTGGCGGGAGCAGCTGCGCGAGTACTGCGTGCGCTACCGCCGCCACCTGCTCGGCAAGCGCGACGCCGCCAAGGTCGTCGCGGGCCGCCTCGCTCCGGGCCCGCACCTGCTCCGCCTGATGGAGGACCAGCTCGGCCGACTGCGGGAGGCCGGCTTCTCCGACGCCGACGCCGCGATGATCAACTACCTGCTCGGCGCCTTCGTCCAGGGCTTCGTGCTCCAGGAGCAGGGACCCCTCTCCGCGTCCGAGGCCATGGGCGCCGGCCGCAGGGAGGTCGCCACGGCGGCGGGGGAGCAGCTGCGCGGACTGCCGCAGGACACCTTCCCCCACCTGGTCGCGCTCGCCGGCGACCTCACCGGCCCGTCCATGGAGGACCGATTCTCGTTCGCCCTCGAACGGCTCCTGGACGGACTGTCCGCCCTGCTGGAGCAGGGCGGACGCGACGTACGAAAGGAAGGAACGTCCCATGAGTGAGCGCACCTACCGAGTGATCGTCCGCGGCGTGTTCGCCGGCCTGGACGACACCCGGCGCAGCCACCTCCTCGCCACCGCTGACGAACACGACATCCTCACGGCCGCGTTCACCGACGACGGCACCCTCGTCTACGACCGGGAACTGCGCGCCTTCTCCTTCCGCTGCGTGATCCGACAGGCCGCCGACCTGGAGGACGAGGCCGCAGGCGGCGCGGCCTGCGACCTGGCGGCCGCGGCGCTCGCCGCACGGGGCATCGGCCACGGCGCGCTGCGTACCAAGGTCACCAGCGTGGACGACATGAAGATCCGGCGTCCCCGCCGGGGCTGATCGACGCCCCGGGCGTTCGCCGCGGCCCGGGAGCGCAACCCGCAGGCCCGCGACCATGCCGGGCGGGCCCGCAGGAGGCCTCACGGGCGGACCGTGAGGCCGTCCAGGGTGAGGTCGAGCAGGCGCTCCGCTCGCTGCCGG
Organism: Streptomyces sp. NPDC058157; assembly: GCF_042884105.1. Taxonomy (NCBI): domain Bacteria; kingdom Bacillati; phylum Actinomycetota; class Actinomycetes; order Kitasatosporales; family Streptomycetaceae; genus Streptomyces; species Streptomyces sp. NPDC058157. The sequence continues at coordinate 116,100 of NZ_JBHVUQ010000001.1, read as the reverse complement.
TGCTCCGCGCTCGCCGAGGTGAGGGCGATGCCCTCCAGGGCCGCGCCGAGGTCGGCGGGCCGGAGGTCGGTGCGGATCGCCCCGGCGGCGGCGCAGGCGTCCATGAGCGAGGTGATGGCGGCCTGGATCAATTCCCGGCTGTGGCCGTACGGATTGCTTCCCGTCGCGGCGATGGCGCGCAGGGCGTCGATCATGCCGTACTTGGCGGTGACGTAGTCCAGGAACAGGCGTGTCCACGCGCGCAGGGCCTCCGTCGGCGGCTTCTGCGCGAGGAGGACGGGGGCGGCTTCGCACAGCTGGGCCACCTCGTTGCGGTAGACCGCCTCGACCAGGGCCTCCCGGGTGGGGAAGTTGCGGTACAGGGTCGCGCTGCCCACGCCCGCCTCCTTGGCGATGCGTTCCAGGTGCGCATCCAGCCCCTCCGTCGCGAAGACGCGTACGGCGGCCGTGAGGATCTTCTCCCTGTTCCGCCGTGCGTCGGCCCGCAGCGGCCGAAGCGTTCCATCGGTCATCGGTGTTCGCCGTCCCCTCTTCGAAGCCCTGCGAGCTTGCTAACCGGATGCGCCCCCACTTACAGTCGACCTAACTGGGGGCCCCTCCGGTTTCACTGTAGGTCATCGCGCCGCGGCGCACCCCGAGGAGGGAAGCCGATCATGTCGGGCATCCAGGGCAAAGTCATCGCGATCACAGGTGCCAGCAGCGGCATCGGTGAGGCAACCGCGGCCTACCTCGCCGCGAAGGGCGCCCGACTCGTGCTCGGAGCCCGGCGCGAGGAGCGACTGAACGCCGTCGTGGACGGCATCACGGCGAAGGGCGGCACCGCCACCGGCGTCATCGTCGACGTCACGCGCCGCGAGGACCTCCAGCGGCTGACGGACACGGCCCTCCACCGGTACGGCCGGCTCGACGTCCTCGTCTCCAACGCGGGCACGATGGCCGTCTCGCCGTTCGACGAACTGCGCCAGGACGACTGGGACGCCATGGTCTCCACCCACATCACCGGCCTGCTCAACGGCATCGGGGCGGCTCTGCCCGTCTTCCGCCGGCAGCGCTTCGGCCACTTCGTCAACGTCGGCTCCACCGCGGCCTACGTCGTCAAGACCCCCCAGGCGGTCTACGCGGCCACCAAAACGGCGGTGAAGGTGCTCACCGAGGGCCTGCGCCAGGAGTCGGGACCCGACCTGCGCGTCACACTCGTCTCACCCGGCTTCACCCATACCGAAGGCATCGGCAAGGGAGCCGGCCCCGAGATCGCGGCGGCGATGACCCGGCAGCGGGACGAGATCGCCATGCCGCCCTCGGCCGTCGCCTCCGCCATCGGCTACGCCATCGAACAACCCGACGGCGTCGATGTCGGCGAGATCGTCGTGCGCCCCACCGCGCAAGCCTGAGGGCGCAGGTGTGGCCTGGGTGCCGGCGTGCGGGGGCGTCCAGAGGGCCCGGCCCCGCGGCCGACCGCCACGGGTACGGGCCCGTTGGCGGTGCCGGGAGTACAGCGCATGTCGGCCCCGCCGCGGTCACACCGCTGTCGCGTCCTCACCGGCCAGGAACGGACGCAGCAGCCTGAGCAGGGCGTGTGGCCGGTGCAACGGGATGATGTGGCCGCAGTCTTCGAGGACGTGCCCGGTGAGGTCGTCGGCGACCGGGCGGAGTTGGCGCTCCGGCGCAGCACCGACGGGCCGGGCGCCCAGGGCCATCGTGGGAACCGTCAGGCGGGCGGTGGCGACCGCCCGCTCGATCTGCACGGCGCTCTCGGGCAGGGCCCGGTAGTAGGAGAACGCTCAGCCCAGCGCCTGGCGGCCGGTGTACGCGCGGACGAACGCGTCCCGGAGGGCGGGGCGCACCCCGTCGCCGTGGGTGTCGGAGCCCAGGAACCAGTCGACGTAGGCGGCCTCGTGGCCCTCCAGCACGGTCTCGGCGAGGCCGGGCGCGGCGGAGTGGAAACCGAACCACCACGGCTGCCCGTCGGCGAGGAAGTCCTCCGCGCCGGGCAGCCTGCCCAGAAGGGACTCCATGACGACCAGGCGCCGGACGAGGTCGGGCCGGCGCAGGGCGAGGAGGAAGGCAGGCGCGGTGCCCGCGTCGATGCCCACCACGGCGGCCGAGGACACGCCGAGCGTGGCGAGGAGCGCCTCGGCGTCCGTGGCCAGGGTCTCCGCGTCGTATCCGGAGGCGGCCCGACCGCTCGCGCCGAACCCGCGCAGGTCGGGCGCGATGACGCGGTGGCGGCCGGACAGGTCGGCCATGACGTCCTAGCCGTGGACCGGCTTCTGCGACACGGTGGTCCCCTCGGCGTGGTCACACGCCGAGGGGATCACCGTCGTGGGTCCGGGCGCGGTCGTCAGCCCGGGCACTTCAGGCCGGTCCGGGCGGACTTCACCGCGCTGTCCAGCATCTGGGCCTGGGGCTTCAGCTTGGTGGCGGCCTCGGCGCCGGTGACATCGCCCGGCAAGCCGTCCCAGGTCTTCTTCAGCCCATCCGCCGCGGACTTCACGGCGTCCTTCTGCGCCGCGTTCCATGCCGCCGTGGACTCCGAGACATCGTCCCAGCCGTCCCTGACGTCGTCGTACGCGTCCTTGACCTGGTCCTTCGTCGCGGACGCCGGGTTCAGTCCGAACAGTGCCGTCGCGTCGGACCGGAGTTCGTTCAGATCGGTGCACAACTGCGCAGCCGCCGCACTCTGGTTGGGGCTCGGATCTGCCGCGAAGGCGGCGGAGGCTCCGCCGACGGACAGGAGCAGCGCTGCGGCCGCGCTCACGGCAGTACTCGGAATGTGCCTCATGGGTTTCCCCTCGTCCGGGATTCCTCGGGTCGTCCCCGCCCCTGACACCCCCCAGCTACCGGCTCACCACGCTGACACAGCCCGTCGCACCCCGCAATCCGCAGCTGCCGCGGCCCGGCAAACGCAGGGGCACCGGGGCAGCCCATGCTGCGGCCCTCCGTCCGGGGCGACCGCGCCTTGGACGCCCGCAGCGGACTCGGGTCCACTTGGGTGGGAGTGCGCCGGTAACGTCGCTGGCCCGTTTCAGCCAGTCGTCGAGGGTCTCCTCGGACGCCGACGCCGACGCCGACGCCGACGCCGCCGGGGTCTGGACGCCGTGATCGACGTGATCCGCCGGCCCGCGCCGCGCCAAGGCGGAACCGGTAGCGGGACGGCGCTGCGCCGCAGCTGGTTCGGTCAGCTGCTGTACAGCTGACAGCGGCGCCGAATCCCGGACGCGCCCCGGGCGGGCGGGGTGCGAGCATGCGGCATGAGCAGCTTCCTCCCCACCCTCACCGAACGCCGATCGCCGTGGGTCACCTTCACCTCGTCCGCCGACCCTTGGGTGACCGCGGCCGGGGCCGAGCTGCGGGCCAGGGGCGGAATCGTCTTGCGCCTGGACGGCGAGGAGCTGCACGAGGAAGGCTGTCTGTACCGGGCGTTCGCCCGTGTACTGGGGTTCCCCGGCTACTTCGGACACAACTGGGACGCCATGGTGGACTGCCTCGGCGACTGGCACGGGCCCGGGCACGGCAAGCAGGACGTCGCGGTACTGATCGACGGCGCAGACCCGCTGCTCGGCGCGGACTTCCTGGGTCATCTCGTGTGGACGCTGTGCGCGGGTGCCTGGCGGGCCAACTTCATGGTCGACGCCGACGGTGAGCCCGACTCGTACGGTTCACCTTTCGCCCTCCACTTCGTCTTCCTCCTCGACCACGTCCCACCCGCTGACTTCGCCGAGGCGTCCGTCAACGACGAGGGCGTGGCCGCAGCCGTGGTCGACGGCCGGCTGGTCCTCACCCTGACCGCTGAGGACACGTGGGGCGGTGACCCCGTCTGGCCGCCCGTCGGATTCGACGGACGCAGCTGGTACCAGGTTCACCATGAGACCGGGTACGGGCTCCATGGCGACGTCCTCCTGCGGTGCCCTAGCGTCGTGCCATGAACATTCCAGCTGGACTGAGACGCACGGGCCTCCGGGCGTGGCGGGACACCGGCTTTCTCGCCGCCGGTGTGCTGCCGCACCTGGCGCTGGTGCCCGTGTGGGCCTGGGCGGCGACGACCACCGCCAGGACGGGGGGCTGGATCCTCACGGTTTCCACGTCGGCCGCCCTGGTCCTGCTCGGCAGCCCAGTGCTGACGGCCGTTCAGCGGTCCCGCTACCGGGCGTTCATCGGTGTGGAGGTCCCCCGGCTCACCCCCACCGCGCCGGAACGATGGACGTGGGCCTCGACCGCCCGGTGGCTCGGGGCGACGCGGCCCTGGCGCAAGATCGGCTACCACCTGCTGCTGGGCCCGCTGCTCGCGCTGCTGGAGTTGCTGGTGCTCGTGGTGGCAGCGGCGTGCCTGGCTGGCGTGATCGCGTACGTCTGGTCATGGGCGCTGCCGAGCGGAATCCGCCGGGACTGGTTCGGCTACCTGACCCAGCTGCCGGCTTACACGGCGGCTGGACTCCTCCTCCTGTGTGCCCTGCCCTGGACCGCGCGGGCAGTGGCCCAGGCCGAGGCGCGGCTGGCGTTGGGCCTGCTCGGGCCCAGCCGGGCGCAGCGGCTCCAGGAGCGGGTCGATCAGCTGGCCGTGAGCCGCAACGACTTGATCGAGGCCGTCGACGCGGAGCGCCGCCGGATCGAGCGCGACCTGCACGACGGCACCCAGCAGCGGTTGGTGTCCCTCGCGGTCAACCTCGGTCTGGCCATTGCCACCCGCCCGGACCTGCCGAATGACGTCCGCGAGGTGATCGCCAGGGCGCACCTGGACGCGAAGGAGGCGATCGCCGAACTCAGTGACCTGGTGCGGGGGCTGCACCCGGCCGTGCTCGAAGACCGGGGTCTGGACGCGGCGTTGTCCGGGCTGGCCGCGCGCACGCCCCTGCCGGTGCGGCTGCGGGTCGATCTGGAGGAGCGGGTGGCGCCCAGCGTGGAGTCGGTCGCGTACTTCGTGATCTCGGAGGCGCTGACGAATGCGACGAAGCACGCCAACGCGATGCGTGCCGAGGTCGTCGTCGGTCGGGTCGGTGAGGTGCTGCGCGTGCGCGTGACCGACGACGGGCTGGGCGGTGCCGACGCCGCCGCCGGCACGGGGCTGTCCGGGCTGGCCAAGCGGGTCGGCTCCCTCGACGGGGCCTTCCACGTCAGCAGCCCCGTTGGCGGGCCCACCACCATCACGGCGGAGCTTCCGTGCGTGCCGTGATCGCCGAGCCGGGTCACGGCGGAAGCCGACTACGCGGACGGGTTGTTGGCGGCAGCGGCGCAGCAGCGGCCCGAACTCGCCTTGACCGACGTGCGGATGCCACCCGGCTGCACCGCCGAAGGGGCACGGCCCTGACCCGAGGGTCGTCGCCAGTTGCTGCTGCCGCGCGACAGCGACCCGCTCGCGCTGAGTCCGATCCTGACGCCGGACCCCGGCATCGAGATCTGCCACCCCGGCCTTTCCCGCGCTCCGAGGATCCGTCAGGCTGTTCCGGTCGTCGGCGGGGGGGGCAGGGAATGAGCAACGGACGTGGTAGCGGACGGATCCCCGCGAGGTCGGGTCGGCGGAAGCCCGCCGGGAAGGGGCGGGGCAACCGGCGAAGCGCCGCGATGTCACCCCGGCTGGTGACGCGCCTGAGCGTGACGACCGCGATCGCCACCCCGTGCGCCCTGGTCGGCCTGGCGGTTCTCGCGAGCAACCCGGATTACGGCCTGCTCGGCGGGATCACGGGTTTCCTGGTGCTCGTCGCCGGCCTCGGGGTGGTGGCCGGGCTGCGGCCCACCTGGTGGCTGATCGGTCCGGCCCTCGTGCTGGAGATCGTCCTGCTGGTCGCGTCCAGGCCTGCGATCCGGGCCGAGGTGATGGTCCTGCGCGGAGTGCGGACCCCGGTGCTGGTGACCGCCGCCCACGGTTCCAAGGACAAGGCCGGAAGCGTCAGTTGGAAGTGCGACCTACGCCGCGCGGACGGCCTGCCCCTGCCGCACGCCGCTCTCGAGGGATACGAAGGCTGCTCCGGCCCCTCCGACGTCGGCCGGACCCAGGACGCCCTGGTGGATCCGGCCGGCTGGGTGCCGCCGCAAGCGCCGCACGTGGACCGCGTGGCCCTCCACGAGGAGATCGCCATGATCGGCGCGGCAGCGGTGATCTTCGCGGGACTTGCCGTCACCGCCGGCCGGCTCAACCTGCGGGCCGCCGGCCGCCCAGCTCGGTGAACGGGCACGCGGTCAGACCGGCCATGCCCCGAGCGCCCTCGCCCTGCACGCCGAGTACCGACCGGTGCGGCGGTCGATTCCCACAGCGGACTGCGCTGCCGCGTCCGCCAGAGGCTCACGCCGGACGTCCCCCGGCATCACATCTGAGGGAACTCCGCGTGTAGGGCGCTACAGGCACCACCGGAACCCGCTGGACACCTCGCCGCAGCCCCGCCCACGGACGGCCGCCCGCGTAGCCGCAGGTTCGGCCGGGAGCGGGACCGGGAGATGACCAAGAGGGCCGCAGCGGCTCGCCGGGGCCTCGTCCCGTGCCGTAGACCTGTGCCGAGTGCCACTGGGAGATCGTGCGCCATACGCGCGCGACGGGCGCCGGGGCTCTGGCGGGGGAAGCCCCTCGCGGACCTGCCCCAGCTCACGCAGGGCCTGCGGTACGGGCCGGAGTTCCAGGCCCTCGAAGAGGCGCGGCTCGGCGCGGTGGAATGGGGCTGCGAGGCCGATCTGCGGCTCCGCCCGCACGACGGTCTGGCGGCCGAGCTGGACACGCTGACCGAACAGCACCCCCTGCGCGAGGGGTTCTCCCGGCACCTGATCCTCGCCCTCCACCGCACCGACCGCCAAGCGGAGGCCCTGGAGGTCTTCCACCGGCTCCGCCGGCGCGTGGAGCCCGGCCGCGCGGTGCAGGAAGCCCTGGCGGAGGTCCTGGGCGGCGCCGGGCAGCCCTCCAGCGGCAAACCGTCCGGCGGCGAGCCTTCCAAGGCGCCCGCGAGCGCGACCGACCGTCCCCGTCCCCGTCGCCGTCCCCGGGCCCCGGGGACGCCCACTCGGCGTCAGTCCGCGGCCTTGGGCCGCCAGCCGGAGGCCCAGTCGTCGAGCGGGGCGAGGGATTCCCGGAGGGTCCTGCCCTGTTCGGTGAGCAGGTACCCCTCGCCGGAGTTCTCGACGAGGTCGGCCTGTCCGAGCTCGCGGAGCCTGTCCGCCAGCACGCTCGACGAGACGCCGCCGCACCGTTGCTGGAGTTCGCGGAAGGTCGGGGACGAGCCGTCCCGCAGCTCCCACAGGATCCGCAGCGCCCAGCGTCGGCCCAAGAGGTCCAGGAGCGCCATGATCGGGCGCCCCGTCTGCGAGCCGCGGACCGGCCGGCCCGGGAGTGGTGTCGGTCGTGTCATCTGCTTCCCTTTCCGAAGCGCCCATGTTAACGTACCGCTATGCCTCTGAAATCGAAGCAGCCTCGCATCGAGCCGCTCTCGCCGCCCTACGGCGAGGAAGCCGGCGAGGCCCTTGCGCTCCTCGGGCATTCCCCCATCCAGCTGTTCCGGGTGTGGGCCCGCAGGCCCGACCTCGCCCGCTCCCTCGCGGGCTGGGGAAGCTACTACTTCTCCCGCCGCTCCGCTCTCACCCCGCGCCAGCGCGAGCTGGTCATCGACCGGACCACCGCGCTGTGCGGCGCCGACTACGAGTGGGCGGTGCACGTCGTCGGCTTCGCCGAGAAGGTGGGACTCGACGCCGCGCAGCTCGCGTCCCTCGCGAAGGGAAGGCCGACGGACGACTGCTGGCACACCGCCGATCGCGCCGTGCTCGAAGCGGTCGACGAGCTCCATGCGACCTTCGACCTCTCCGACGAGACCTGGGCGGCCCTGGTCTCTGCCGCCGGTGAAGACGCCGCACTCGATCTGGTCTTGATCTGCGGTTGGTACCACGCCGTCTCCTTCTCCGTCAGGGCGCTCCGCCTGCCCCTCGAACCCGGCACCGAGCCGATCTCCGCCCACTGATCCACGTCACACGCACTCATCCCCACACTGGAGGTTCCATGCCCAAGGGCTACTGGGTCAGCGTCTACCGCACGATCTCCGACCCTGAGAAGCTGGCCGCCTACAACGAGCTGGCCCGTTCGGCCGTCCAGCCCTGGGGTGGTCGCACCTTCGTCCGTGGAGGTCGGGTCGTGGCGTATGACGCCGGAATCGCCGAGCGCACGGTCCTGGTCGAGTTCGACAGCTTCGAGCAGGCCGTCGCGGCGCGCGAGAGCGCTGCCTACCAGGAGGCGCTGGCCGCCCTCTCCGACGGCGTCGAGCGCGACTTCCGCATCGTCGAAGGCACCGACTGACCGACGTCCGGCCGGATCTTCACCGAGCGACCGCGGAGGCCGGGCTGCCGCGCCTGCGCCAGACCGCCCTCCGCGACAACCGCCTGAACCCGTCTCCCGGGCGAGGTACGCGACAGGGTCCTCGGCGCGAGCGTGGCCGCCCTGGCCGGCCTCGGCTGGCGCCCGGAGTTTAGAGTGCGGGCATGGCCGTCCCCGGGATCATTCCCATCACCCACGAACCGGGCCACCGCACGAGCACCATCGGCCGGTTCCGCGACGGCCAGTTCCTGGCCTCGGTCATCTACGCGCTCCCGCGCGGGTTCGTTTGGGGGGACGGCTGGGAGGAGCACCAGAAGCTCTTTGTCGCGCTGCACACCTTCGACCACGACGGGCACCACCAGGAGTCCGACATCTGGTGCGCCGGCACGCGGGCCGAGCAGCTGAAGCGCCCGTATGACGAGCATTCCGTGGCAGCCCGCGCGGACGCCCGGCTGACCGCCGTCCTCGACGGCCTCGCGGAGCGCGAGTACGGAGACATCGCGATTCGGCCGTTCCGGCTCACCTTCGACGGTGTCCGCTTCGGCCTCGTCACGGAGTGCCACGCCGAGGACGAGGCCGGCGAGGACGACTGGGCCGAGCTCTACCCGGACCGGCTGGGCTTCTCGGCCCCGTGGAACGGCGAGTACCACACCTGACGGACACCACCGGCGGGGCGTCGGAGCCGCGTCCGACCCGTCAGGCGGCCGTGTCCCGGGACCGGCCACGTCGTTGCCCAGGGCATGAAGAAGATCATCGCCCTCACCGCCCTCACCCTCGCCGGCGTCGGCCTCGCCGTCCCCGCGCACGCGGACACCGACACCGACTCCAACTTCGGCAGCGGGGTCAACGCCGCCAACAACTGGAACTTCACGGCCGCGGACGTCTGCATCCAGGAACTGGCCGTCGTCCCCGCGCTCGGCGACTGGACCGGGAACCACCGCAACAACTGCTCCAACGGGAACGTGATCGACCACTCCGGACACGGCGCCCCGCAGGGCGGCTGACGCCGGTCCTCCGGCCCGCGCCCCCGGCCCGCGCCCCTGGCCGGCGACACGGCCGCGGAGGGGGCGTGCCATGGGCCAGACTGCCCGGGTGCGCGAAGAACGACGTGGGGCCGGGGTGTTCGTCGGGCGGGGCCGTGAGCTGGCCGGGCTGCGGACCGCGCTGGCCGGCAGCCGTGTGGTCACCGTGGTCGGTCCCGGCGGTGTCGGCAAGAGCCGGACGGCCCGCCAGCTGCTGGAAGGGGCCGGCTCCGGCCGGGAGGTCGCGTGGGCGGAGCTGTCGCGGCTGCCGGACGACTCCCGGCTGGCCGACGCCGTCGCCGCCGCGTTCGGGCTCGCCGACCACACCGCACGCGAGCCCGCCGAGGCCCTGTGCGCCTGGCTGGCCGACCGCGGCCCGCTGCTCGTGCTGGACTCCTGCGAGCACCTGGTCCCCGGGGTCCGGGCCCTGGCCGCCGACCTGCTGGCCGCCTCGCCAGGGCTGTCCGTACTGGCCACGAGCCGTGAGCCGCTGGGCCTCCCCGGCGAGGACGTCGTCGAACTGGCGCCGCTCGGGCCCGACGAAGCCCTGGAACTGTTCCTCGCACGCGCCGCGACGGTCGCCCCGCACCTCCCACGCCCCTGGCCGCCTTCACTCCTTCGGGTGGCGCGGGACATCTGCCGCCGCCTCCAGGGCGTCCCCCTCACCCTCGAACTCGCCGCCGCCCAGCTGAACCACCACACACCCGAGGAACTGGCCGCCCGCCTGCGCCGCCACATCGACCCCCTCACCTCCCAGACCCCCCGCGACCCCCGCCGGCACCAGAGCCTGCGCACCACGATCGGCTGGAGCCACGAGCTGTGCGAGCCCGCCGAACGGCTCCTGTGGGCGCGGCTGTCGGTCTTCGCCGGCCCCTTCGACGCGGACGACGCGCAGGCGGTCTGCTCCGACGAGGCCCTGCCCCCGGCCCGCGTACGGGCGGTCCTGGACGCGCTGGTGGCCAAGTCCGTCGTGCGGAGGGCCGGGCGCGAACACCTCGTCCTCGACACCGTCCGGGAGTACGGCGGCACCTGGCTCGGCCGGCTCGGCCGGCGCGAGGCCGTCCGCCGGCGCCACGCCGCCCACTTCCACCGCCTGGCCCGCCTGGCCGAGGAGGGCTGGCTCTCGTCCGGGCAGGACGACTGGTACCAGCGGCTCCGGGCGCGCCACCGCGACCTCTGCGCCGCCCTGGACTTCATGCTCCGGACCGATCCGGCCCGGGCCCTGGACACGGCGGCCCGGGTGGCGTTCTTCTGGGCCTGCTGCGGGCGCCTGAACGAGGCGCAGACCTACCTCCAGCGCGCCCTGAACGCCCCCGGGACGCAGGACCGCGACCTCGCACGGGCCCGCTGGGCCCTGGGCGTGGTCCTCCTCCTGCGCGGCGAACACGAGCACGCCCACCGGCTCGCCCTCGCCTGCCAGGCGGCCGCCGCGGTCTCCGGGGACGGCCCCGGCGACCGCGAGCGACGGCTGGACGCCGCGTACCTGCTCGGACTCAGCCACCTGATGGCGGGCCGGCCGCTCGCCGCGCGCATCGTCACCGAGAACGCCCTCGACGGCCTGCCGGGCACGCCCTTCGACTCCGCCGCCACCCTGCGCTGCCACCTCGCCCGGACCTTCGCCCTCACCGCGACGGGCCTCCACCACCAGGCCCGGGCCACGGCCGGGGCGCTCCGGGAAGGCTGCGCGGCCCTCGGCGAGTACTGGACCCGCTCCTACGCCGACTACCAGCTCGCGCTCATCTCCCTCATCGAGGACCGGCCCGCCCCGGCGGCCGAGCACGCCCGGTCCATGCTGGCCGCCAAGCACCGCCTCGGCGACAGCTTCGGCACCGCCCTCGGCCTGGACCTCCTCGCCGCCGCCCTCGCCGCCGACGGCGACCCCGTCCGCGCGGCCCGCACCTCGGGGGCGTGCCAGACGCTCTGGCAGTCCGTCGGGCACCCCCAGCGCGGGACGCCGGAACTCGCGCCCCTGCGGGCCGAGTGCGAGCGCCGCGCCCGGGCCCGGCTCGGCGACGACGCCTACGAGGCCGCCTTCCAGGAGGGCGCGCGCGGCGGCTGGGCCTGACGGCCGAACCCGAGCCCCCCGCCCGCCTCCTGCTCCTGGCCGGGCCCGTGCGGGCCGCCCGGCCGTCCATACTGACCGTGTGGAACTCAGCGCGAAGTTGCAGATGAAGCCGGGACAGCGACTGGTGCAGCTCGGCGCGGCCGACGACGTCCCCGTGCTCGCGGCGCGGGAAGAGGAGCCGGCCGCGGCACCCGGGGCGGGGGAGGTCATCGTGGCCTTCGTACGGACCAGGGCCGACCTCGCCACGTCCGCCGCCGTCACGGCGATCGACGCGGCCCGGAGCGACAGGCCCGCCTGGATCGCCTACCCCAAGGCCGGCAAGCTCGACACCGACCTCAACCGTGACGTCCTGCGCGAAGCGCTGGCCGGCCACGGCGTCCGGCCGGTGCGCCAGATCGCCGTCGACGACGTGTGGTCGGCGATGCGCTTCCGCCCGGCCTGAGCCGCGCCTCCCCCTACCCGGCAGCCGCCGGCAGGACGTGCTCGCCGGTCTTGTCGGTGCTCAGGCACAGGGAGCAGACGACGGCGTCGTGGGTGAGGCAGGCGGTGAGGTCGGGGCGCTCGTAGGGCTGGTGGCAGACGTGGCAGTCGAAGGTGGCCGCGCTCGGGTTGCCGTCGCCGTCCAGCAGGGGCTCGCCGATGCCGTCGTCGGTGCGGCGCAGGTAGTAGCGGCCCTGGGTGACCACGGCCGTCAGCGGGGTGAGGACGAACGCGATGAGGGCCGCCGCCACGGGCGAGTACGGCTGGAGGCCGTCGCCGAGGAGGCGGAAGTACATGGCGATCGACAGCCCGGAGGCGGCGACGAAGGCCACGACGCCGACCGGGTTCACCGCGTGGAGCATGCCCCGGCGGAACTCCGGCCGGAGCGGCGACAGCCCCAGCACGTACTTGTTGACGCCGATGTCGGTGGCGACGGTGACCACCCAGGCGATCGCGCAGTTCGAGTAGAAGCCGAGGACGCCGCTCAGGAAGCTGAACATGTCGGCTTCCATCAGGACGAGCGCGAAGCCGAGGTTGACCAGGACGAAGACCATGCGGCCGGGGTAGTGCCGGGTGACGCGGGTGAAGGAGTTCGTCCAGGCCAGCGAGCCGGAGTAGGCGTTCGTCACGTTGATCTTGATCTGGCTGATGACCACCAGGACCACGGCCAGCGGGATGACCGCCCAGGACGGCATCATCGCGTCGAACGCGCCCCGGAACTGCCGGATGGGCTCGGGCGCGGCGGCCGGTCCGGCCTCGGCGAGGACGTAGACGGCGAGGAACACGCCGATGGCCTGCTTGAGCGCGCCGAGGACCACCCACCCGGGGCCGGCCATGACCACGGCGGTCCACCACGCGCGCCGGTTCGCCGCGGTCTTGGGCGGCATGAAGCGCAGGTAGTCGATCTGCTCGCCGATCTGCGCGATCAGGGACAGGCACACACCCGCCCCGAGCATCACGGAGGCGGTGTCGACGGCGCCGTCGCCGTCCGTGCCGGCGTAGGCGAGGAAACGGTCCACGGTGCCGGGGTCCTGGGCGACCAGGTAGACCAGCGGACCGACCATCAGCAGCAGCCAGACCGGGGTGGTCCACACCTGGAGCCGGCTGAGCGCCTTCATGCCGTAGACGACCAGCGGGATCACCATCAGCGTGGAGACGGCGTATCCCAGCCACAGCGGCAGCCCGAGGCCGAGGTTGAGGCCCTGGGCCATGATCGAGCCTTCGAGGGCGAAGAAGATGAAGGTGAAGCTGGCGAAGATGACGCTGGTGAGGACCGAGCCGTAGTAGCCGAAGCCGGAGCCCCGGGTGATGAGGTCGAGGTCGATGTTGTAGCGGGCGCCGTAGTAGGCCAGGGGGAAGCCCGTGACGAAGATGACGACCGCGGCGACGGCGATGGCCAGGAGGGCGTTGCCGGTGCCGTGGGCCAGGCCGATGCCGGCGCCGATGGAGAAGTCCGCCATGTAGGCGATGCCGCCGAGGGCCGTGGTGGCCACGACCATCGGGGTCCAGCGGCGGTAACTGCGGGGTGCGAAACGGAGGGTGTAGTCCTCCAGCGTCTCCCTGACCGCCTGGCTGCCGGCAGCGGGCGCCGCCGCGTCGGGCACGGTCTCCCGTCTCTCGGTGGTGCTCATGTCGACTCCTCCAGCTGACCCGTTCGTAGCCGCGCTCCCGTCGGTCGGTCACGCTAGGAAGCGGTTGTTACCCCGGGCGCGCGCTGCGGTGAACACCATGTTGCCGCGGCCGCGCACGGCCGCGCGGGACGGACACGGAGGTCGGCCGGCGCCCTTGGGCAGCACCCGTACGGGCCCGGCCGGGGTGGTGGGGTCCCGGCCGGGTGGGGGTCAGGGGCGGGTGGGCGGGGTGGGGGAGGGGCTGGTGCCGAGGTGGTTGAAGGCGAGGTTGAGGAGGACGGCCACGACGCATCCGGTGCTGATGCCGGAGTCGAGGACGATGCGGGCGCTTTCCGGGAAGGAGTGGTAGAAGCCGGGGGCGGCGATGGGGATGATGCCGGCGCCCAGGGAGATGGCGACGATCAGGATGTTGTCGCCGCGGTCCAGGGCGGCTCCGGTGAGGGTCTGGATGCCGCTGGCGGCGACCGTGCCGAACAGGGCGATGCCGACGCCGCCGAGTACGGGCTGGGGTATCAGGGCGACCACGGACGCGAGGGCGGGGCACAGGCCGAGCAGGATGAGGATGCCGCCGGCGGAGGCGACGACGAAGCGGCTGCGGACCTTGGTGATGGCGACCAGGCCGACGTTCTGGGCGAACGCGCTGGCGGCGAAGCCGTTGAACAGTGGGCTGACGGCGGTGCCGAGGCCGTCCGCGCGCAGGGCCGCGGCGAGGGTCTTCTCGTCGGCGGGCCGGTCGACGATCTCACCGAGGGCGAGGACGTCGGCGGTGGACTCGGTCATCGAGACGAGCATCACGATGCACATGGAAACGATCGCGGCGGCCGCGAACTGCGGTGCGCCGAAGTGGAACGGGGTGGGGAACCCGACGAGGTCCGCGTCGCCGACGGCGCTGAAGTCCGCCACGCCCAGGGCCAGTGCGATGAGGGTGCCGGCGACGAGCCCGAGCAGGACGGCTATCTGCTTGAGGAATCCCCGCAGCAGTCGGCGCAGGGCCACGGTGACGAGCAGGGTGGCCGTGGCCAGGCCGATGTACTTCAGGCTCCCGTAGTCGGCTGCCTGCCGGTTGCCGCCCTGGGCCCAGTTGAAGGCGACGGGGAGCAGGGAGACGCCGATGAGGGTGATGACCGTTCCGGTGACGACCGGGGGGAAGAAGCGGATGAGCTTGCAGAACCACGGTGCGAGGAGGAATCCGAAGACCCCCGCCACGATCACGGCGCCGTAGATGACGGGCAGGGCGTCCGCAGGGCCTTCGGCCTTCGCGATCGCGAGCATGGGGGCGACGCCTGCGAAGGACACGCCGTTGACGAAGGGGAGCCGTGCGCCGACCTTCCAGAAGCCGAGGGTCTGCAGGAGGGTGGCGATGCCGGAGGTGAACAGGCTGGCGCTCATGAGGAACGCGATGTCGGTGGTGGAGAGTCCGACGCCGATGCCCACGACGAGAGGGGGCGCGACGACACCGGCGTACATGGCGGCCACGTGCTGCAGGCCGGCACTGAGGAGTTTCAGCGGGGGCAGCGTCTGGTCGACCGGGTGCCGCGAGGGGGCTCCGGCTCCAGCCCCGGCTCCGGCCCCGGCTCCGGGGGCGGTGTCGGTGTCGGTGGCGGGACCGGAGTCGGCTGCGGCCTGTGCCGTGTCCGGTTCCTGGGCAGGGGGAACGGGTGACATGGGGAGGTCTCCTTCTGCCGGCGGCTGGTGGAGCGTGCGCGCGGCGGTCGGTGGAGGCTGGTGCCCGGTCGGCGGCTGCGCGGTGCGCAGGTGCCCGGGACGGTTCGGGGTGGCAGCGGCGGTACGGACGGCCGGTGGCCGTGCGGGCGGCGGCTGCGGTGCCGGAGAGCGGTCGGAGCGGGGAGCGGGCGAGTGGCAGGGGCGGAAGGGGGATCGTGTCCCCGGCGCCCCGGGCCTGCCGGGAACTCGTACGGGCCGTTCACGGGCCCGCGGCACATCCGTCCACGATGTGTGCTGGGCCGCTCCGTCCGGCGAAGTCGGACCAGTTGCTCATGGTGGGGCTCCGGTGTCAAGGGGAGCCGGGGTCAGGGGGAGCCGTCGTACGGGTGCGCGGTCGCGGCGCGGACCGCCTCCCACAGGTGCAGGTCGATGCGTTCGAGGAAGTCCGCCGCCCGGGCCTCGGCCGCGGCGGCGGCCCGGGGCGAGGACGCGCCGGCGGCGCCCTCCAGTTGCTGGTAGGCGAGGTGGAGCCGTTCGAGGACGGGGCCCACCACGGCGGGTGCGAGGGGCACGATGCGGCTGATGGGGGAGGTGTAGTTGGGCCACCAGCCGGTGACGGCCTCGCGGAGCAGGATCCGCAGCCGGCCGGTCGTGCCGCAGGCGGCGACGAAGCAGGCGGGCGGCGGGCGCAGGGTCCGCAGGAGGGCGGAGGTCTGTGCGGGGCTGCCCTGCCAGCGGTTGCGGCGCTCGGCCGACTCCCAGCGGGCCTGGGTCAGACCCACCGCGGTCGCGGTCTCGCCCGGGGAGAGTCCGGCGACGGTACGGCACTGGCCGAGGGTCGTGGCTTCCGCGACGAGGTCGACCGGGGAGCACCACAGGGCGGCGGCCAGTGCCCTGACCTGCGTGTCGTCGGGTGCGCTGAGGCCGGCCTCCCAGGCGTGCACCACCGAGGGGTGCGTGGGTTCACCGCGGTACGCGGTCACCGCGGCGGCGACCTGATCGAGCGTCAGCCCGAGCGCGGCCCGGACGCCGGCGGCTCGGGCGGGGGCGAAGGGAGGCAGGCCGGATGGATCTCCAGGGGAAGGCATAGCGGCACACCGTAGGGACCCAACGGGATTTGGCCAAGGGCCGGGCGGGTGGTGAGGGGCGCCGCGGCCCGCTCCGGGCGGTCGGACGCCGCCTGTGACGCGACGGCGACTCCGTGGGCAATCGCCTGCCGCGATAGGCCCTGACCATGAGCTTCGCCGCATCGGCGGGGCCTCGTTCCCTCGGCTGGAACCCATCGGTACTGGCGATTCCTACAAAGTGTGTGCCGAAGTGGCAGCGCCTCTTGGGGGAGTTGACGAATGACGGGTCGCTACCTAGAGTCCCGTCCCGTCCAAAGCGGAAAAACATTTCCGAGATATGAAATCGCCGATGGCTGGATCCTGCCCACCCCCGCAGCACCAGCACCGGCCGTCACGCACCGGCCCGGGCCGTCCCCCGGCGCCGGTTCCCCTCCATCCGTACGCCCCCGGTGGCCCCTTGCCGGCGGGCGGTCTCCCTAGGACGTGCCGTGTCGCCCCGCGCCTCTGCCCGAACCACGACCACCGGTGCGCCCCCGCACCCGGTCGACGAGATCCTCCCGGCCCGCCGCCTGGTGCCGGCCGCACTCCAGCACGTGGCCGGCATGTACGCCGGCCTGACGGCACCGCCGCTGATCATCGGCGGTGCCCTCGGACTGACCCCCGGCCAGCTTTCCACCCTGATCGCCGCCGCCTTCCTCGTCGCCGGAATCGGCACCGCCGCCCAGGCCCTCGGCGTGTTCGGCGTCGGAGCCCGGCTCCCCCTGACCAACGGCGTCTCGTTCGCCGTCGTCTCGCCGGTCCTGGCCACCGTCGCCGCCGACGGCCCGGACGGCGCCCTGCCGGCGGTCTTCGGAGCCACCCTCGTCGCCGGAGTGCTCTGCCTCCTGCTGGCTCCGGCCTTCTGCCGCCTGGTCAGGTTCTTCCCGCCGGTCGTCAGCGGCTGCGTCATCACCCTGGTCGGGATCTCGCTCCTGCCCGTGGCCAGTGTCTGGGCCCGCGGCGGCGATGCCCGGGCCGCCGACTACGCCTCGCCCTCCAACCTGGCCCTGGCCGCGGCCACCCTCGCCATCACCCTGGCCATCCACCGGATGCTCTCCGGCCGGTTCCTCGGCCGGATCGCCGTCCTGCTGGGCATGCTCGCCGGCACGCTGCTCGCCGTCCCCCTCGGCAAGGTCGACCTCGACCCGCTCACCCAGGCGCCGCTGTTCGCGCTGCCCGAACCGTTCGCGTTCGGAGCGCCCAGCTTCGTCCCGACCGCCATCGCCACCGCCGTGGTGGTGATGCTGGTCTCGATGACGGAGTCCACCGCCTCCCTCCTCGCGCTGGGCGCGGTCACCGGACGTCCCGCCCAGGACCGCACGATCACGGGAAGCCTGCGGGCCCAGGGTCTGGCGACCGCGCTCGGCGGCGTCCTCGGCGCGTTCACCAGCACCGCGTACGCGCAGAACGTCGGCCTGGTGGCCCTCAGCCGGATCCGCAGCCGCTACGTGGTCGTACTCTGCGGGGCCGTCCTGGTCCTGATGGGCCTCGTCCCCGTGCTGGGCTCCCTGGTCGCGCTCGTCCCGATGCCGGTGCTCGGCGGCGCGGGCGTGGTCTTCTTCGGCTCCGTCGCCGTCGCGGGCATCCGCACCCTGGCCAAGGCCTCCCTCGGCACCGGCCACAACGCCGTCACCGTGTCGGTCACCCTCGCGTTCGGCCTCTTCCCCCTCGTGAGCCCCGGCTTCTACGACCGCCTGCCGGACCCGGCCGCGACCATCCTGGAATCCGGGGTCACGGCGGGCTGCCTGGTCGCCGTCCTGCTGAACTACCTCCTCAACCACCTCGGCCGCGGCACCGAAGCCGACCCGGACACGGTCACGGACACGGTCACGGACACGGTCACCGCCGAACAGATCAGGGGACTCGACGGCGTCGGCGGCACCCGGGGAACTCCCCACCCCGGCACGGCCGGTGTGCCCTTCCCCCACACCGCCGCCGGCTTCCCGCCGCCCCTGCCCCACCGCACACCCACGGGCCCGCCCGCCGCCCCGGCCCCGGACCGGCACCCGTACGCCGCCGCCACGGGGTCTCCGGACACGGCCCCGCCCGCCCCCGGCACGTATGACGCGGCCCCGCCTGCTCCCGGCACCTACGACGCGGCCGTCCGGACCTCCGTGGCTCCGGCTCCCGCCGAGGCGGCCGCCTCCACGGGCGTCACCTTCCCCGGCCCCCTGCACCCCCTCCACGACCGGTCCCGCCGCCCGCACCCGAGGCGGGACCGGAACCCCGCCCCGGCCCCCTCCCCGCAACCGCCGGCCCCGGCCGCCCCCGCCTCCGGCCAACCCTGGTAACCCGCACGGCCACCGGCTCCGCCAGGCCGGTCCGGCGGCGGGCGCCTCCCGGCGGCGAACCGGGAGGCGCCGTGCCGCCGGGCCGGGTGGTTCAGGGCCGGGCGACCGGTGCCTGGAGCTCCGTCACCCACTCGTCGCGGTTCTCGGGGCACTCCAGGTTGATCTCGCGGGGGTAGCCGGCCGACCGGTAGCCGTGGGCGTCGATCCAGCGGGCCAGGGTCTGGGCGCTGGGCAGCACGGTGTCCATCGAGCCGCGGTGCACGATGGTCGCCGCCTGCTCGACGGGCGGCAGGTCGAGGACGCGGAACGGGCCGTCCTGGAGCGGGGCGGAGACCTGGACACCCGCGTGGACGCTGATCCTGCCACCGCCCTCCGGCGCGTCCTCGTAGTACGCGACGCCGGGACCGGCGGGGGCGACGCCGGCCGCTCCCAGGAGCCGGAACAGCTCCTCGTAGAGCGGCCCGATCACCGGTCCGATGTCCTCGGGCTCGAAACTCCCGGCGGTCGCGGTCAACTCCGCGACCCGGACGGCGGGAAGGCTCTTGATGACGACGTCGTCGACGGGCATGCGCCCCTCACTCTCGATGGCCCGGAGCCTCGCCTCGACCTGGACGAGCCGCGCCCCCGCGGCGGCCACGGCCGTCTCCAGCTCGGCCCTCCGCAGCCGGAGCATGCCGCGCAACTCCTCGGCCCCGACCTTCTCGTCCACGATGTCGTGGACCTGCTGGAGGGTGAAGCCGAGGTCTTTCAGCGCGATGATCCGGTTGAGGCGGGCGAGCTGGGCGGCGGTGTAGTGGCGGTAGCCGTTGTGGGGGTCGACATGGGCCGGGCGCAGCAGGCCGGTCGCGTCGTAGTGACGCAGCATCCGGACCGAGACGCGGCCGTGCCGGGCGAAGTCTCCGATGGTGAACATGATGTCTCCGAGTTGACCGCCTGACACGGTGTGAGGGTCAAGAAGCTACCCGGAGGCCGGGGAACGGCGAGCGCGCGTCCGCGGGCCCGGTCCGCGCGTCCCCGATCCGGCGTCGTGTATCAGGTGTGGTGAACTCCCGTGGTGGCGCGGACCAGACCCTCCGTCCACCGCCCGCCCACCGGAAGGACTCCGTCCCGTGCCCGACTCCCCCCTCCCGTTCCCCACCGTCACCCAGTACGCCAGTCCCGACCTGATCGCCGCGATCGTCTACGACGGCCACGACCAGGGAGCCGATCCCCGCTGGGCCGAGAGCGGGGCCCCCGACGCTGACACCTACCGCACCTGGTGCGGACACATGTGCGGCATCGCCTGCCTGCGCATGGCCCTCCTGGCCCGCCGCGGCGAAGCGCCCAGCCTGTTCGAACTCCTCGACGGCGCACGGACATACGGGGCGTACACCGAGGACACGGGCACCGGAGCGATCCGGGGCCTGATCTACGCCCCGTTCGCCCGGTACGTACAGGACGTCCACCGCCTGGACGTCCAGGTCCACCCCACCCTGCCCGTGCCGGACCTCCTGGCCCTGCTCGACGCCGGCCGGCTGGTGATGGCCTCGGTGCACCGGGAGATCCGCCGGCCCGAGAACCCGCCCCCCCGGCAAGGGCGGGCACCTCGTGCTCGTCACCGGCCGCCGGGGTGACACCGTCCACTTCCGCAACCCGTCCGGCCACACCGACCGGACCCGCACCGCGAGCCTGCCCGTCGCCGCTTTCGCCGGGTTCTTCGCCGGCCGCGGAGTGTCCCTGATCTGAACGGGGGCTCGCGCGGACGGGGCGTCGTCGGCGCGCGCCTGCCGGTGCACTTCACCGACGCCGACCTCGCGGACCTCACCGCGTTCATGGCAGCCCGCGCCGCCGCCGAGGAGGACGGCGCGCCGCCGGACGGCTCGGTCACCGACTGGCCCGCGGCGGGCCGCAGCGCCTACCTGCGGCTGCGCGCCGCCGACCCGTTCGTGGTGGAGGTCCGCGACCCGGTGCAGAGCGGGGTGACGGTGACCGTGCCGCTGAACCTGCCCGACGGCTGGGCCACCCGCGCCGCCTCCCGCCTGGCTCGACTGGGCACCACCCTCACCAGCGGCCGCTACCCGGGCACCCCGGCCGGCGGCCGCGCCACGACGCCGGGGCGTCCGGAACACCGGAACGCCGCCTCCCCGCCCCTGCACCCCGTGCTCCCCGTGCTCCCTGTGTTCCCTGTGCACCCCGTGCTCCACGGGCGTACGGTCGGATCATGGCGGCCGGCTACGACGTGGTGATCGTGGGCGGCGGGGCCGCCGGATGCGTGCTGGCGGCGCGGCTGAGCGAGGACCCCTCGACGCGGGTGCTCCTGCTGGAGGCCGGACCGGACTACGCGGAGCTCCCCGCCGCGCTGCGCGACGGCTCCGGCCCGCACACGGCCTCGCACGACTGGGGTCTGTCCAGCGAGCCCGGCCCGGCCGGCCGGGCCCTCGCCCTGCCACGGGGGAAGGTGATCGGCGGTTCCTCGACCACCAACGCGGCCTTCGCCCTGCGCGGTTCGCCGTACGACTTCGACGCCTGGGCGGCGCACGGCAACCCCGGCTGGGGCTGGGACGACGTGCTGCCCTGGTTCGTCGCGGTGGAGACCGACCTGGACTTCGGCCACGAGCCGTACCACGGCGGCCACGGCCCGGTCCCCGTCCGCCGCTACACGGGCGGGGACCGCAGCGACATCGCCGCCGCCGGGCAGGCGGCGATCATGTCCACGGGGGTGCCGGAGATCGCCGACCACAACGCTCCGGGTGCCGTGGGGGTGGGCCCGCTCCCGGTCAACGAGGTCGGCGGGGAGCGCCTCGGCGCGGCATCGACCTACCTGGCGGCGGCCCGGGCGCGGCACAACCTCACCGTGCGCGGCGGGGCGCACGCCGCCTCGGTGCTCCTCGACCGCGGGCGCGCGACCGGAGTGCGCCTGGCCGACGGGGAGGACGTGCACGGCGATCGCGTGATCGTATCGGCCGGCACCTACTCCAGCCCGGCGATCCTCCTGCGGTCGGGGCTCGGCCCGGCCGACGAGCTGCGCGCGCTGGGCATCGGGCCGGTGCTGGACCTGCCCGGTGTCGGCCGCAACCTCGCCGACCACCCCGCGGTCTCGATCGACGTCGCCCACACGGGGACGGGACGACGTCCTCGGCGCGCCTTCCAACTCGTCGCCACCCTGCACAGCACCCTGCACGGCGCACGGACCGGCGAACACCGCGGGCCGCCGGACCTCCAGCTGATCGTCGGCGGCCCGTTCGACAACCCGGCCGCCCCGACCGGCGCCACGTTCTTCGTCGGCTGCGCCCTGCTCACCCCGCGCTCGCGGGGCCGGGTCCGGCTGGGCTCACCGGACCCGCTCGAAGCTCCCCGCGTCGACCTGGGCTACTTCTCGCACCCCGCCGACCTGCCGCGGCTGGTGGAGGGCGTACGCCACGCCTGGCGGGCGGCGCGGGCGGAGCCGCTCGGCCCGCTCTCCGCCGGAGTGGTGAGCGCGCCGGACGACGACGGCGACGAGGCGGTCGAACGCTTCGCGCGCACCCACGTGTGGACCTACCACCACCCGGTCGGCACCTGTGCCATGGGCCCCTCCCCGGCAGCCGGGGCGGTCGTCGACGCGGCCGGCCGGGTGCACGGAGTTGAGGACCTGTGGGTGGTCGACGCGTCGATCATGCCGGACGTGCCATCGGCGAACACCCACCTCCCCACACTGATGCTCGCGGAACACATCGCGGCCTCGCTACGGGGCACACCGCCGCCGCCCGCCCGGAGGAAAAGTCCCGGCATTTGCGGACGATGTGCAACCGTTCGGCCGTCCCGTATGTCCCAGCATGCGGGAGAGACCGACTCCGATGACCATCAGGGGACAACATGAGGTTCACCCGTTCCGTCGTCACCACCACCGCATTCGCCGCCCTGGCCCTGGGGGCCACGACCGCGCTGGCGGCGCCCGCCTCCGCCGCGCCCAACACCACGCCGCAGAAGGTCTGCGGAAGCGCCTACAAGACCGTGAACTCGGCCGCCATCGGCTCACTGGGCACCGTCTACCTGACGTACAACGCCTCGAACGGCAAGAACTGCGTCGCGACCATCCGCAACAACCCGGGTGCGGCCGTGGACATGGCCCTCTGGATCGAGGTCCCCGGAACCAGGGAGCGGGCCGAGGACTACGGCCGGTACACCTCGTACGCGGGCCCGGCCTACGTGTACGGCAAGGGCCACTGCGTCGACTGGGGCGGGGGCATCGGCAACGTGCACGTGCAGGTGTACAACTCCAACTGCGGCGCGCGCAAGGAGCACCGGGTCACCGAGGTCCGCTGACCCGAGTTCCTCCTGACCGCGACGTCCTGTGCGGTCCTGAGGTCCCGCGGTCGTCGGGCCGCTACCTACGATTCGACGACCGCGCGGAACCCCTGTTGTCGGTGGGCTCTGCCAAGGTGTCCCTCGTGGATGAACTGGTGGAGCGTGTCGACGAACGGGATCGTGTGCTGGGGATGGTGGTCAGCCGCCGGCAGGCCATCCAGGAGGGTTGGCTGCACCGGGTCGCCGTGACGGTGTGTCGTGATGAGCGCGGACGGATCCTCGTCCACCGGCGGTCGGAGCGGGTGTCGCGCTTCCCCGGGCTCTATGAGATCGAGGTCGGCGGTGCCGCGAATGTCGGCGAGTCCTACGAACAGGCCGCCGCGCGGGAGCTGGCCGAGGAGCTGGGCATCCGTGCACTGCCGCGCCTGCTGTTCACGTTCGTCAACCTCGGCGGCCTGAGCCCGCACTGGCTCGGAGTGCACGAAGCCGTGGTGCCGGACGCCGTGGTCCCGGATCCGGACGAGGTCGCCTGGCACGGCTGGCTGACCGAGCCGGAGCTGCGGTCGGCCCTGCGGCAGTGGCGTTTCACCCCCGACAGCCACGAAGCCTTCGGCCGGTACCTCGCGTTCAGGACCGCGCGGTCCTGAACGGCCCCTCACCCCCCTCGCGGCCACCGCGTCCCGGCGGACGGCACCCGGCCAGGGCGAGCGCGCCGGCCCGGCCCCCGCGCGGCATCCCGGACGCCCGACAGCGGTGTACGGGCCGGTCGGAGGAACGATGCCGTGGATGGCGGCGGGCAGGCTCCTCCTGAACGACCTGGCAGGTCGGGAGCGCCCGACGCCGCGGGTTCAAAGCCGCAGAGCCGGTGGTGGGCGAGGCGCGACGTCAGGCTAAGGGCTGTCCTCTATACGATCTCCGTCTCAAAGGCGTTGGGGGTGGTCAGGGTGATCGGCGTAGGGTGACGCGAGGTCGAGCAGGTCATCGCATGGCCAGGTCTCGCCGTCGTACTGGCAGTCATCGCGGTTGTCCCACGGTAGTTCGGGGTCGCCCATGGCGGGACTGAGCACGTGGCGGGAGAGCACGCGTCGCTTGGCCTCGACCTCCCGCAGGACGCGAGCCGGGTCGTGCAGCGCGACGTGCAGGGCGATCGTGGGATGGAAGCCGGGGAGTGCTCCTTGACGGAAGTCGACCGTGTGCCCGTCAGCGGTCCACTCCCCGCAGCCCTCGCCGTCGCAGCGTCGGGCCAGAGCGGCTTCCTCGTTCAGCCGTGCGTGGAGGAACGTCACAAGGTCTTGGCTCATGGGGTCATCCTGGATGACGCGCCAGGCCCGGTCGCCTGATTTCTATCGTGTGGGCAGGACCAGGCCGACAGCGGCATGTTCCTGCTGGTCGCGGTGTACTGGCGCAGGAACCTGACCATGCGGCAGTTCGCCCCGCTGTTTGAGGTCTCGAAGTCGGCGGCAGCAGATCGGATCATCGACCACCTCGGGCCGAACCGCAACGACTGCAAGGCGTGGGAGGAATCCGGCGCCAAGGGCGGCCGTCGGGCGACCCTCACGATCGCGGATGGCAGCTACCCGGGCACCGGACTCGTCATTCCACAGCGCCGGGAGCGCATCGCCCGGATGTACAACCTCGCTCCCGCCGAGTAGGCCGGCGGACCGCGGCCACCGAGCATGGCCGAGGCAACTTGGAGATCATTTACGGGACAACCCTCAGGGCACGAGGACGATCTTGCCCTGTACCCGGCCGGTTTCGCTGAGTTCGTGGGCCTTCGCGGCCTCGGTGAGCGGGAGGGTCCGGGAGATCGTGGGGCGTATGCCGTGGGCGTCGAGGAGTTCGGCGAAGGAGGCCAGTACGGCGGGGGTGGGCTCCAGGAAGAACTCCACGAAGCGAACGCCGAGTTCGGCGGCGCGGGCCGTCACCTCGGTGCGGTCCACTCCGACGCCGACGACGTCGACCAGGATGCCGCCCGGCTTGAGGGTGGGCAGGGAACGCGGGCCGTAGTCGTTGCTGATGGTGTCCAGCACCGCGTCGATGCCGCGCAGGGCGGAGAAGTCCTCCACGGTGTAGTCGATCAGCTCGTCGGCGCCGAGCCCGCGCAGGTAGTCGCGAAGCGGGTGACGCCCTCGCCGACGGCTTCCACCATGCCGCTGTACTCGTGCCCGAGGACGAACGGCGGCGGTCCGAAGAAGTCCACCTTGCCGATGCGGACCTTCCGGACAGGCCGGACGCAGGGCGGTCCGCCCACGGCGCCGACACCTGACCGGATCACGCCCCCGGCCGACCGGAACCGGCCAACATCACGAACGGCGCATGGCGCCGTCGGCCGCGGGGCACCGTTGCCTCCGTGGGCACAAGGGATGACACGAGTGACTTCTCGGCACTGTCGGCACGGCTGACCGGCTTCGCGCCGGAGGACCTGGAGGCCACCGCACTCTGCGACACCTACCGGCGCGTGGCCGAGGAACAGCTCGGAACCGGCCGCCTCGCGCGGCTGCTGGCCGGGACGGGACTCCCGGACGGGCCCGGCGAGGAGGACCTCCTGGACGCGGCCCGCGCCCTCACCCTCCTGTGGTACACCGGCAGCTGGCCGGGGCCGCCACCCTTCGTGGTCTCCCCGCACGCCTACGCGCAGGGCCTCGCGTGGAAGGCCGCCGGGCTCACGCCGCCCGCCACCGAACCCGCCGGATACGGCAGTTGGGCACACCCGCCGACCAGGACGGACGCCCGGTGAACCACTACGACGTGATCGTGGTCGGCGCGGGGGTGGCGGGTTCGCTCGTCGCGCACCGGCTCGGCCGCCGCGCCCGCCGGGTCCTGGTCCTCGAAGCGGGACCGGGGCAGGCCGGACACGACCCCCTCGCCACCTACCTCACCGCGCCGGCCAAGGTCCCCGGCTCCGCCTACCGGGAGCACCCCGCGGCCCCCTGGCCCGAGGTCACCGACCTCACCGGCACGGACGGGACCCCCGGCTTCCGCGCGAGCGGCCACCTGCCGCAGAACGGCCCGCTGCCGTACTCCAGCGGCTACGTCCGCGTCAACGGCGGTACCGGCAACGTCTGGACCGGCCTCGCCCCGCGCATGCTGCCCGAGGACTTCGACACCGAGTCCCTCGGCTACGGGCGGCGCTGGCCGCTCACGTACGAGGACCTGGAGCCGCACTACCGGGAGGCCGAACGGGAACTGGGGGTGGCCGCCGACGCCGCCGAGCAGCGGCGACACGTCGGCCTGCCGCTCCCCGACGGCTACGCCTTCCCCATGCGCCCCATCCCGGCCAGCCACCTGGACCGGATCCTCGCCGCGGCCCTCGACGGGCGCCGGGTGAAGGACCCGGTCGCCCTGCGGGAGGTCGAGCTGCGCGTGACCGGCACCCCGCACGCCCGCAACGGCGTCCCGGACCCGGACCACGACGACGGCCGCGGCTACGTCCCGCTGGGGGAGCGCGGGCGCCCCGACCCCGGCAACCGCTGCGTGGGCAACGCCAGTTGCATCCCGCACTGCCCCTCGTTCGCGAAGTACACCCCGCTCAAGACCCAGGGGCGGTGGAGCGGGTCCGTCACCCTCCGGGACCGGTCCGTCGCCACCCGGGTCCTCGTCGACGGCTCCGGCCGCGCCACCGGAGTGGAGTACCGGTCCTACGACGGGACGGCGTCCGTCGCCCGCGCCGACGTCGTCGTGCTCGCCGCGCACGCCGTGGAGAACGCCCGGCTGCTGCTCCTGTCCGGCCTGGCCGGGCGCAGCGGCCAGGTCGGCCGCAACCTGATGGACCATCCCGTCCTGCTCACCTGGGGCCTGCTGCCCGAGCCCACCGGCCCCTACCGGGGACCCGGCTCCACCTCCGGGCTCGAAGGCTTCCGGTCCGGTCCGGGGCGGGCCCGGCGGGCCCCGTTCCGCATCGAGATCGGCAACTGGGGCTGGGTGTGGGCCAAGGGTCCCGTCGACACCGACATCGCCGAACTCGTCCACGGCCGGGGCCTGTTCGGGCCCGAGCTGCGACGGGCGGCCGGAGACCGGATCCGCCGCCAGTTCGCCCTGCAGTTCGAGATGGAGCAGGCGGCAGACCCCGCCAACCGGGTCACCCTCCACCCGACCGAACGCGACGCCCTCGGCCTGCCCAGGCCCCTGGTCACCTACGACCTCGACGACCACGTCAAGGCCGGCATGGCCGCCGCCCGGGCGGTCTCCGAGCAGATCTTCGCGCTGCTCGGAGCCGAGGACCACACCGACTACGCCCCCACCGCGGCCTGGCCCGGCCGCTTCGAGTACGGCGGCCGCACCTACGGCTACCGGGGCGCGGGCCACGCCGCCGGAACGCACGTCATGGGCGATTCCCCGGCCACCTCGGTCGTCGACGCCGACCAGCGCTGCTGGGACCACCCCGGCCTCTACGCCGTCGGCTGCGGCAGCATGCCCTCGGTCGCCACCTCCAACCCGACCCTCACGATGGCGGCCCTCGCCCTGCGCAGCGCCGAAGCCGTCGAGTCCGAACTCTCCGCCCGCGACCGGCCCGTTCCCGCCGGCCCCCCTGCCACACCGGGAGTCCCCGTATGAGCCCGCTGCCCCTGCCGCCCGTCTCCGAACCCTTCCGGCTGCCCTTCCACTACGGGGCGCTGCACCAGCTCGGCATCGACTGGCTGGTCGATCCGGGCCCGGTCCGCGACCTGCTGGCCAAGCACCACCCGGACCTCTCGGCCGCCGAGTTCGAGGGCCGCGCCCTGGTCTCGGTCAACTACCAGCTGTACTTCGCGCAGTACCCGTTCGGCGGCGGCGTCACGCAGGAGATCGAGTTCAACGTCATCGCCCACCCGACGGCGGACCGCGACCGGCTGCCCGCCCTCGGCTACGCCCAGTACGCGCAGGGCTGGGACCAGACGAAGCTGCTCGGCATCGCCCGGATCCACGTCGTCTGCGACAACCCGTTCGCCATCCGGGCCGGGCGTGAGCTGTACGCGGAGCCCAAGTACCCGGGCTGGTTCGAGGCCGGCCTGCCGTCCCTCAACGGCCCGGCGGGCGAGACCTGGACCGTACGGTGCAACGCGGCGACGACCGGCCCGGACGGCACCCTGGTCAGGGGCGGGGAAGCGCTGCTCGACCTGAGGGCGGAACTGGACGGCCTCACCTCCGTCCCCGCCGCCCTCGCCCCCGTCACGGGGTACGGAACCGACCCGGGGGGCCGTCTGCTGGCCGGCCCCATGAACGTCTACCAGCCCTACGGCTGGTACGACCTCACCGCACCGGGCCACTCCGGGCGGGCCGGCCTGACCGTCCACGCCGAGGAGGACGACCTGGGACGCGATGCCCGGCTCCTGCTCGGCGACACCCCGCCCGCCGGCGCCTGGACCTACCAGTCGCCCCCGGTCGCCGCCCACCACCGCCCCTACTACCTGCCGCCCCGCCCCGGCGCCGCCCCCGCATGACACCGCCGCAGGACATCGACGTCCCCGACGCCCTGATCACGTCGTACACGGAGAACGGCGGTGAGGCGGAACGGGCCTGGATCGCCGCCCCGCCCGCACTGGTCGCGGAGCTCCTCGACCGGTGGCGACTGGAACGGGACGGCGCCGCCGGCTCCGGCGAGGCCTCGCTGGTGGTGCCGGTGCGGCGCGAGGACGGCGGCAGGGCCGCGCTGAAGCTCCAGATGCCCCGCGAGGAGACGAGGAGACGACTGCCGCGCTGATCGGACTGCGGGCCTGCGCCGTCTCGACGGCATCGCGCGCGACATGCCGGCGGCAGTGCCGCAGGCCGTCGTCTCGCTGCCGGACCCGGACGACCGGAGGCGGCTGCAGGCCTGGGCATCGGCCGTCGCCGAGCTGGTGGACGAGCCCGGCGGCCGGCTCCTGCACTGGGACCTGCACTACGAGAACGTGCTGGCCGGACCGCGAGCGCGCGGCCGGCTGGACGCTGGGCCGGCTGCTGCAGAACACCCTGGGGGACGTGGAGGACGGGCGGACCACCCTCGCCCCCTCCCAGATCGCCGTGGCCGCGGCGCTCCGGCGCCGCTGAAGTACACACCGCCCGATCGGCTGCCGGGGCCATGGCACGAGGAGCTGTTCAAGGCCACTCGGTCGGCGGTGCGAGGGCTTGGCGCGCAGCATCGCGTACGTTCGCCTCCTCATCCGTCGTGAGTCGTTCGAGTGCGGCTCGGACCTCGGGGGCCGGCCTTCCGGACAGCGCCCACGCCGCCCAGGACCGGACTTCGTGATCGGCGTCGTCGGCACAGGTGATCAGGGCATCGGTGACCGCGGCTTCGCGTGATCCGTAGAGTGCGCTCACAGCTGCCCGGCGGACTTCCGGTGCAGCGTCGGATGTGCCGGCGATCAGGACGTCCAGGGCCCGCGGGGGATCGCCCAGGCCGAAGACGGTGCCGAGGGTGGTCATCACGTGGGCGCGTACTCCGGGGTCCGGGTCGCGGGCCGCGTCGGCGACCAGCGCGAAGTACCTGGTCCCGAGCGAGTCGAAGTGGCAGACGCCCCAGAGGCCGACCCTCCGCAGACCCGGATCGTCGGACGCGGTGTAGTCCATGGACAGCTCGAACGCGGTCTCGGGCCATGCCTCGAAGAGTTCGAGGATGTCGACATGCAGCATGTCCCCGTCCTCGTTGCGATCGGTGACCATCGCACGCAGCAAGGCCGGCAGGGCCTTCTGGCCGCAGGCACCCGCCAGGGCGTGGCTGATTCGGTCCCGCGCGAAAGAATCGTCCGCGGCGACGTGACAGGCGAGTCGCCCCTCCAGTTCCGCTTGCAGGAACGCGGCTGCCGGTGTCCGCAGCTTCTCCACCAAGGGCTCGAACCGGAGGTAAGCCCCGGGCCCACGATCGGCACTTGAGGCCAGCCGCGCGTCCAAGTCGTCCAACGCGCGGCGCAGCGCGGCACGCTCTGCGCTGCCTTCGTCCCGATCCGTCCCTGCCATACCGCTCACCCTATGGGCCGTGGTGTCGTCCCCGGCACCCCTCCGGACCAGCCCGCAGTCACTGTCCCCGCTCGCGTGCGCTGACGTGGGGATACGGGACGGCACTGGCACCGCATCTCGCCGCGCTGACGGCGCGCCACGTACGTGCCGGTACGCGGCGCCCTGCCAGGGCAGCGATGCAGGGCATCACACGCGCGGTTCAGGAGGTGGGATCCTCGGTGAACCAAGCGCGGGCTTCCTGCTCGTTCGGCCAGATGAAGGCCGGGATGGCTGCCACCAGCAGGGCGATCCCCAAGATCCGGAGTACCAGCAGGAGCGGCAGGGCCAGGCCGAGTGCCGTCCAGCCGTATCCGCGGGCGGAGAGCCGCAGGCCGGCATGCGCTTCCCCCGCCTGACTTTGGTCCGACCGGCTGGATGTGACGGTGGTTCGTGCCGGGGTGCCCCGTGCGGCGGCGCAGGCGGGGCTATCAAGGGAATCGGACGGAATCGGATGGACCTTCGCCATCCGCCCATTTCCGAACATCAACCTCAGGAGTCGCATCATGCGCCCCATCGGAGCGGCCTGCCTC
Source organism: Streptomyces sp. NPDC058157 (assembly GCF_042884105.1). Lineage (NCBI taxonomy): Bacteria > Bacillati > Actinomycetota > Actinomycetes > Kitasatosporales > Streptomycetaceae > Streptomyces > Streptomyces sp. NPDC058157. The sequence goes on along the minus strand of NZ_JBHVUQ010000001.1, from coordinate 85,812 downwards.
GGCACGGCCACGCTGGTCACCCTCCTCGCCTGCACGCCCGTCGCGGCCGCCGCGGCGGACACCGGTTCCGCCCAGGCCATGGACAAGGCCCGGACCATCACAGTCCTGGCCGAGGTGCAGCAGTTGACCCGCTTCCCCGTCACCCCCGGCAGCGTCTCGCAGGGCGATCAGGTCGTCGTCCGCTCGGACCTCTTCGACGAGGCGCACAAGAAGGTCGGCGAGAGCCACGGCACCTGCACCACCACCCGGGGCGGCGCCGATGAGGCGGAGCAGTGCGTCGTGACCTACGTCCTCCCGGGCGGCCAGCTCACGGTGCAGGGGATGTACTTCAACTACCTCGACCAGGGTCCCTTCGACAACGCGATCACCGGCGGCACCGGCGACTACAAGAAGGCTCGCGGCTCGGTCCACTCCGACACGATCGCCACGAGCCCCAAGGTCGTGAGGCGCTTCACGATCCACCTCGTCTGACGGCTCCCGGCCTCCGCACCCCGGCGGCGGCACGGGCACACGGCGACCGCCCCGCAGCCGGTGTGCCGGCTGTGGGCAGCTCATTGGATCAGGTCGGTGTGGGGGTGCTCGGGGGAGGCGGTGCAGACGTAGATCTGCATGTTGTCCGTGCTGCCCACTTCCACCCCCGTCGGCTGGGAGGGGTCCTGGCCGGCGTAGTGGGAACGGGAGGCGTGGGCCTGGTCTTCCTGCGGCACCCAGGTGCGGCTCTCGTCGCCGTCCCACTCCGAGGAGGCGATCGTCAGCAGCGGGGCCATCCGTGCCTCGCACACGGCGCAGTACAGGGGGGCCGGATCGGTGCGGCCCCACGGGGACCAGCCGCCGACCTTCCAGCCGGGCGCGTTGCCGAGATGAACGGCATAGAACTCGCCCGGATATCCGGCCCAGGAGCTGTCGACGTCGGCGCCGGCGGCCTGCCACCTGCTCCAGTCGTCCAGTAGCAGCTGCAGCTCCGGGCTCAGTTCCAGGCTGTTGGGGTACTCGGTGATCGCTTCGGGCGCCAGTACGCACGGCTCCGGCACGTAACCGGGATGGTCCGCCTCGTACGGCTCCGGTGGTGCGGTGAGGACGTCGCCGACCTCCGCGGCCGACCGCCAGAAGAGTGCGGTCGACGGCTTGTGTTCCGGTTCGTGCTCGTACGGGCACCAGAGGACTTGCAGCAGATCGGCCTGCCCCGGCGGCCGCAACAGGGGCACATCACGCAGGAACAGCTGAGCCACGGGCAGCATCGGGACCGGGCAGTCGGCGGGCCCGGGAGGGCCGGCTTCGGACCGCTCGGCGAGCCAGGCCGCATTGCGCTCCCGGAGGGCCGCCTCCTCGGGCAGCAGCGTGGGCGCCGGACCCTCAGGGCGCCACCGGGAGGACAAGCGTCTGTCGAGGCGCACTTCGGTCGGCGACTTGCGGAATCCGCTGTCCACGTGCAGGTGCGCGTCATGGCAGTGCGGCCACGGTTCCCCGGCGGGCCACAGCAGCGGCCCGCCGACCGAGCTGTCCCGGACCGAAGGCGACCCCGGGCGCGGATGCAGCCGTATCGCAGGGCGCGCCAAGGCGGCCAGCTCGGGGAAGACGGCTGTCACCTCGATCGGCCGCGGCGGAGTGGTGCGTACGAAGCTCATACGGAGGATCCTGCCACCAGCCACCGACAGCCTCCCCCTGCCTCGTTCAGGGGAGCCGCAGTCCCTGGAGGAGCAGCTCGATCAGCCGTCGGGGTTCGTAGCGGGGGTCGCTGTCGCGTCCGATGCAGAGGTTGCCGATGCCGCGCAGCAGCTCGTACGGCTGTGTGCCGGACCTGATCTCGCCCGCGGCGACGGCGGCGTCGAGCAGTTGGGCGCACACGGGCATCAGCCGGTCGAGGAAGTGGGCGTGCAGCGTGGCGAAGCGGTCGCTGTCGGACTGGAGGGCGTCGGCCAGCCCGTGCTTGGTGACCAGGAACTCCGTGAAGAGGTCGACCCACTGGCGCAGTGCGTCGAAGGGGGAGTCGGCACCGGCCAGCAGCTTCGGGCCGGCTTCGGCGCAGGTCTCGATCTGATGGCGGTAGACGGCCGTGACCAGGTCCGCCCGGGTGGGGAAGTGGCGGTAGAGCGTCCCCAGCCCGACCCCCGCCCGGGTGGCGATCTGGCGGATCGGTGCGTCGACCCCCGAGGTCAGGAACACCTCCGCGGCGGCATCGAGCAGCGTCTGCTGGTTGCGTACCGCGTCTGCCCGCTTGCTGCGGGCGGACGCTCCTCCGGCCGGTCCTGCTGTGGGCACCGCGCTCTCCTTCCGGCGGCCGTTGACGAAACGGATCAGCGTTCCGTATTGTAAATGGAACAACGATCCGCTTTCAGGTTACCTGACTGCGGGACTCCGCCGTACCCGCCGCCCCGACGCGCCGTCGAACGGGGCGCGCCGGGCGTCCTCGAAGGGCACACGACCATGAGTGAACCCGCCCGCACGACCGACACCCTCCACGCACCCACCCCCGTCCTCTCGGTCGGCCCGGTGGTGCTGCCGGCCCCCGGCCGTGCCGTGGACCTCGAGCTGCGCGTCTCCGCGCCGATGACCGGGAACGAGCTGAACCAGCTGCCCGTCATCCTCCTCTCGCACGGCCTCGGCTTCTCCAACCACCTCTCCTCGCTGCACGGTTACGCCCCGCTCGCGGACTTCTGGGCCGCACGCGGCTTCGTCGTGATCCAGCCCACCCACCTGGACTCAAGGACACTCAGGCCGCAGCCCGACACGCCCGGGTCCGTCGCGCACTGGCGCACCCGCGCCGAAGACATGACACGCGTCCTCGACCGGCTCGACGCGATCGAGGAGGCCGTCCCGCAGCTCGCCGGCCGCCTCGACCGCAGCCGCGTAGCCGTCGCCGGGCACTCCATGGGCGGGCACACGGCGAGCCTGCTGCTCGGTGCCCGGCTCACCGACCCCCACGACGGGGCCACGGTGGACCTGGCCGATCCCCGGATCAAGGCGGGCGTCCTGCTCGCCGCGCCCGGCCGGGGCGGCGACGCCCTCACCGCGTTCACCGCGGAGAACTACCCCTTCTTCCGCACCACCGACTTCTCCACGATGACGACGCCCGCCCTCGTGGTCGCCGGAGACAAGGACGACTCCGCCTTCCTCACGGTCAGCGGCCCGGACTGGCACACCGACCCCTACGTCCTCGCCCCGGGCCCCAAGACCCTGCTCACCCTGTTCGACGCGGAGCACGGGCTCGGAGGGGTCTCCGGATACGACGTCGCCGAAACCACGGACGAGAACCCCGAGCGGGTCGCCGCCCTCGCCACCCTCGCCTGGGCCTACCTGCGCAGCGAGCTCTACCCCGGGGACGACGCCTGGCAGTCGGCCCGCGACGCCCTGACGGCCGGTCCCGCCCCGGTCGGACGGGTCGAGTCCAAGGAGGCCCCGGGCACGCCGTCCACGGGCTGAAGCCGACGTCCATGCGTCCGACGGCCATCGGCCGCTCCTAGGGGCGGCCCGGATCCCGAAGGCCCTGCCGTTTCAGCGCGGCACGGATGACGCGGGGACGAAGGAGTGTGGTGGGCGGGGCGCTGAGGCCCGCCACCCGGATCAGGGCGTCCGTGGCCGCGGGGTCGTGCGGCGCCGCACTGTGCAGCCGGGTCACGTAGGCGTTGCCCAGGCGGGCGGTGAGCGCGCGAGCCCCCCTGCCCGCCGTGTACTGGAGGTCCCTCGTGGTCGACAGGAACCACGGGCGGTCGACGATCCTGCCGACATCGCGCATGAAGGCCCGCGAGCTCGGGTCGGTGCCGTGTTCGAGATGGGTGCGCAGGGCCCTGACCTGCATGGCGGCCACGGTCATGCCCTGGCTGTAGCTGGGGTTGAGGCTGCACACTGCGTCCCCGAGTACGAGCAGCCGCTCGGGAAGGCGGGGCAGCCGCTCGTAGCGTCTGCGGACGCTCGCCGGAACGTGGAAGGCGGTCGGATCCGTCAGGGGTGTGGCGTCGCGGATCCGCTCGTAGACGTCCGGGGCGGGAAGGGACCGGCAGAACCGGAGGTATCCGTCCGGGTCGGTGGGCGGATGGTCACCGAGAATGCCGGTGAGGGACAGGTAGCAGGTGTCGTCGTCGGCGCGGCCCAAGACCGCCCCTCGCGGGTGGGCGGGTGAGGCGAGGCAGGTCAGGAACTGTGCGCCGTCGAGGGACCGCCGGCTCCGGTACAGGCGTGTGACGTAGGCGAGGCCGATGGCCATGCGGTCTTCGGGCGGCCGTTCGTAGCCCAGCTGCTCAAGCCATACCGGCGTGCGCGACCCGCGGCCGCAGGCGTCGACGACCAGGTCGGCGCCCAGGCTGATCTCGGCGGAGGCGTCCGCGGCGGTCGGCCGCAGCCGGATACCCGTCACCCGGCCGCCGCACGCCGTGGCCTCCAGCCCGGCCAGCTCGGTCCGCTCGAGGAAGGCGACCCCCGGGAGCGCGGCCACCTTGCTGCGGATGTAGTCCTCCAGCACGGGGCGCCGCGTGGTCACGGTCGGCAGGCCGGTCTGCGCGGGCCGGAACCGTTTGCCGTTGAAGTACCAGTGCTGCTCGCCCAGGTCTCCCATCGGGAACCGCGCGCGCCGGAGCTCGTCGAGGATGCCGGGGAACAGTTCCTCGAGGATCACGCAGCCGCGGGCGTGCAGACCATGGGCGTGGCCCGCGTGAGGGGTTCCGCGCCGCAGGTCCCGTACGCCGACGACCTCGTCGCGTTCGACGACGACGACCTCGCGGTAGAAGTCGGACAGCACTCTGGCCGCGAGCGTGCCGCTGATGCTGCCCCCGACCACGACGGCCCGGTCGCCGACGGTACCGGTGGTCATGAGGGGTGTCCCACGATCAGCGCGGCGGCGAGGCCTGCGGAGCCGAGGTCGATGGAGAGCAGCACCAGGAACCGGGCCGTGCGCAATCTCCGTTTGTACACCCCGTACCAGAGCTGGACCAGGTTCAGGACGAGGACCGGAGCGGCGAACACGAGCGCGCCGGGCCTCAGCGACGTCGTGCCGAACAGCACTGCCAGCAGTACCGCGTGCACCGCCACCAGCGCGTGGAGCCCGACGGCGAACCACGGCGGGGGCAGCATGACGGCGAGGGTCCTGCGGCCCACGGCCGCGTCGCCGGACCGGTCGGAGGCGTTGCCGTAGGACACGACCAGGAGCAGCCACAGTCCGAACACCGAGCCCACCAGCAGTGCCTCGCGGCTGATGGTTCCGGCGACGATCCAGTAGGGCGTGATCACGGTGCAGGCACCGGTGACCAGGATCGCGGATTCGAGCCCCAACGGGCGGTAGCTGAGCCTGATGCCGCACGAGTACTGGACGCCCAGGGCCTGGACGGCGAGCACGACGACGAGCGTCAGCGCGGGTACCCGCGAGCCGAGGACGCCGGCCCCCACCGGAATCGCGACGACGCCGACGATCCCGGTGACGAGGGCGAATCCGACGGCCTGGGGCAGGGACAGCTCGCCGGTGATCAGGGGCTTCCTGATCCTCGTCACCGCAGGCCTGCCCCGGTAGTTGTGCTCGTCACTGCCGTTCAGATACCCGGTGACGTCGTCGGCGGCGGCCGCACTCCACTGCACGGCCAGGGTGGCGACCAGCACACAGACCAGGGCGAACGCGTCCTGTCGGCCTACGTCGTCGAGGAAGCCCTCCGATCTCAGGAGCAGCAGCCCCAGGGCCCAGCCGTAGACGTAGTGGTACATCCGGGCCTTGCCGAGCCTGAGGTAGCTGATGATCCTCGGCCGGGAGTTCACCGACGTGGTGACCGGCGGTGGTGCGTACACGGAGATCACGCGGCCTTCACGCCGCCGGCGCCGCCGGTCACCTCCAGCAGCCGGAACGTGACGGGTACACCTCCCGCGTGGCGGGTCGCCCGCCGCCGTTCGGTGAGCCGTGCACCGGATGCCGCGACCAGGTCGTTCAACCGGCCGGTGTCGCCGAGGCTGTTGAAACCCAGGAACATCCGGCCCGCGGACGTGAGTCGCCCCAGCCCCTCCCGGAGAAACCGGTCATGAGTGGCGTAGCCGCGGTCGAAGATCGCGTGCTGGAGCCGGCGGGTGTAGACGAAGTCATCCGGAGCGAGGACGACGTTGGAGTTCCAGAACACCACGTCGAACTTCTCGCCGGCCGCCACGTTGCTGTAAAGATCGCTGCGCAGGGCCCGGATGCGATCGGCCACCCCGTGGCGGGCGGCGTTGAGCGCGGTGTTGCGTACCGCTGTGGGATTGATGTCAACGGCTGTGACCCGTGAGCACCCTCGCAGGGCGGCCATCACGGCCGTCACCCCGGCACCACAGCCAACCTCCAGGAAAGTTCCACCCTCGGGAAACGGCAGCCACTCGGTGAAGAGAGCAGTGGACGCGGTGCGGGTCGGAGCGAATACCTGGGGGAGAAGTCGCCACTTGAGCCCGGCCATCTCGAACTGCCGGGGCCGCGATTCCTCACCGTGCCGCTCCACCAGTTGCAGGCCGATCCCGAATGAATCGCCGCCGGTCGTCGGCAGGGCAGCGGAATCGATAAGAGAATGTGCCACGGAATATCCTTCTCATGTGATCGCTCACGAGGTCTGCCGCGATGACGGGTCGTGACCTTACGCGCCCAGCGGGAGGGTGGTCCGCAGCACCGTCGCGCAGACCCCCCGTGCGCCACGCCGGCAACGTCCGCCGACCGGGTGGTCCCCGACCCTTGCCGCACCCTCTGCCCGACCGGAACGGGACACGCCGCCGACCGGCCGCGTCACACTCCAACGAGTGACCCCCGAGCGGGTTCGAGCGGACCGGCTCGACGGCGGATGCCCCGTACCCCGAACGCCGAATACCCGTCCCTTCGAAGGGGATTCACTCGTTTGCTCGCTCCAGCGCGAGGCTTCGGTCTTCTATGGTGATCACCAACCCCCCATTCGACGATCGGAGTTCCCTTGCGTCGCCGTTATGCAATTTCCTTGGCCTGCGCCCTACTCATGGCAAGTGCGGCTTCTTACGCCGTCGCCGCCGACGTGCGGATCGGGGGCGTCACCGGCGGGCACGTCGACTGCTTCCCCACCGAGGCCATGACGGCTGTACTCAAAGAACGGGGCATCAACCTCGAGGCCGTGGCGCCGGCCGACGCCCTTTCCGGCGGCGGCGTCCGATTCGATGAGCTGTCCGGTTCGATGAGCTCGACCTTCCAGGGCAAGCTGGACATGAAGGGGGGTATTTCCCTGGCCGGCAAGGACGGGACTCGACTCAACGTACTGGAACTGTCCGGCGAGACCCCGCTGGGCGCCATGAGCGCGACACCGGAAACGGCACGGGCGGGGCAGGCCGCACAGAAGGGACCGCGAGCCGAGGTCGCCTATCCCTTGGCGCCCGGTACCGTCGGTGGCCGTCCCACGGGCCTGACCACCTTCGAGGTCACGGTGGGCGCCACGGACTTCGCGCTGAAGGAAGCCGGTGCGACGCGCATCAACGACGCCTTCGGTACCACCCTCGCGAAGGACGCGACGTTCATGAAGTGCACGGCCGAACTCCGGGGCAGTCTGGGCTGACACGTGCCCGGCGAGAACGCCCGGGCCGCAAGTGGTCCTTCCCGGATTGCTGGATGAGGGCCCCGCGCCCTCCCCACGTCGCGCCGCCGTTCCGCTTTCGCCGGGTGCCCACACGCCGGCGAGCCGGCGGCGCGCCGGTCGGCTTACGGCCGTGGAACGCGGTCACCGGAGCGAAGACCGCACCGCTCACGGCAGGCGACGCACGCCGCCGCTGGGACGGCCGCCCCGCCACCCGGCGGCTCAAGTGAGGGGTCTGCCTGCCGGTCTTAATCGAGTGCGGGAGTTCCGGTCCGGGTGGTACAAGGTCCGCGTGACTGATCATCTCTCCTTCCCCACCCTGCTGCGGATGATCGACGAGCGTTCCGCCGCGTTCCGCGCCGCCGTCGCCGCAGCCCCCAGCCTCGACGCCGACGTCCCGTCCTGCCCCGGCTGGACGCTGTACGACCTGGCGAACCACCTCAGTGAGGGGGACCGCTTCTGGGCCCACATCGTGCTGAACACCGCGCCGGGCGACGAACGGCCGGCCAAGGACGGGCTGGCGGCGCCCAGGGAGCGCGAGGCCCTCATCACCTGGCTGGCCGACGCGACGGAGCAACTGCTCACCGCTCTGCGCGCGGCCGGCCCGGACCGGGGCTGCTGGGCCTGGTGGGAGCCGCTGGCCTCGCCGCACACGGTCGCCGCCGTGGCCCGCCGCCGCGTCCCGGAATCGCTGATCCACACCTACGACGCCCAGCTGGCCTCCGGTACCCCGCAGGAGCTGCCGACGACCGAGGCGGTCGACGCCATCGAGGAGTTCCTCGCCACCGTCTGCACCGTCACGGTCCCGTGGCCGGGCGAGCCCGCCACCATGGACTACCACACGGCCGAGGCCGGCTCCTGGCGCCAGACGGTGGACGCCGCCGGCTCCCGCTTCTCCCGCCTCACCGCGGCGGAGGCCGCCGAGAGCAAGCCCACCGCAGCCATCCACGGCACGGCGAGCGAGATGGCCCTGCTCATGTACATGCGCATCCCGGCCGGCTCGGTGCGCGTCGAGGGCGACGCCGACCTGCTCCGGCAGCTGCAGGACTGGGGCTGAGCCCGGCCGGCAGACGGATCGGTTCCGCATGACGCGCAGCGGCTCGTGGACGCGACCACGCTCACCGCGCGGGGCGCGTGAGGCCGGGTGAGGTACTCACGCAGGTCGGCCACGGCCCATGTCACGTGAACCGGGGACCGGAAACAGGCGACTTCACCCGAATCGATGCTGTTCCTAGGCTGGCCTGGCAAGCAAGCGGAGCATGCGTCGCGGGCCGGTCACCGGTGCGGCGCCGAGGGAGTTGTCTTGGCCAGTCACGATCCGATCGAACGCCCTGCGCAGCCGTCGTTCAGCGCGTTCCGCGCCTCCGGAGCGCAGCAGCGGATGTACTTCCTCCAGCAGCTGGAGGAGGGCAGGCCGACCTACCACATGCCCGTCTTCTACGGCCTCGAAGGCCCGGTGGACGAGGCCGCGCTCCGCGCCTGTGCCCAGGGGCTGGTCGACCGGCACGAGGCGCTGCGCACCCGGTTCGTCCTGCGCGACGGCGAGCTGTGGCAGCACATCGACACCGAGGCCGCCCTCGTCTGGTCCTGCGCCACCGCGGGCGGAGCCGGGGACGTCGAGGAGTGGATGGCCGCCGAACACCACCGGCCCTTCGACCTGGAGTCCGGACCCCTCTTCCGGGCGGCCCTGCTGCACACCGCCGAGGGCGCGGTCCTCGCGCTCGCCATGCACCACATCGTCGCCGACGGCTGGTCCGTCCAGATCCTCGCCCGCGAGCTCCTCACCGCGTACGCCCACCACGGCGACGCGCCCGGCGGCACCGCCCCCCAGGCCCCCGAGTACCAGTACGCCGATTTCTCCGACTGGCAGGAGGAATGGCTCCGCGGCGCCGCCGCCCAGCGCCAGCTCGCCTACTGGGAGAAGCAGCTCGACGGCGAACTGCCCGACGCGCCCCTGCCCCGCGACGGCCGGCCCGCCGCGGGAGCGGCCCGCGGCGCGGCGGCGCTGCACTCCTTCGAGGTGCCGGCCCCGGTGCTCGCCCGGATGGAGCGCCTGTGCCGGGACACCCACAGCACCCCGTACACGCTGATGCTGGCGGCCTTCCAGATCGTGCTGGGCCGCTACACCGGCACCGACGACGTACTCGTCGGGACGCCGGTGGCGGGCCGGGGCCGCAAGGAGTTCCAGGACACCGTCGGCCTGTTCGTCAACACGCTGGTGATCCGCGCCGACCTGTCCGACGATCCCGCCTTCCGGGTCCACCTGGAGCGCGTACGGGACACCGTGCTGGACGCCCAGGACCACCAGGAGCTGCCCTTCGAGCGCGTCGTCGACCGGATCGCCGCCGGACGCACCGGTGCGGAGGCCGCCCCCTTCCAGGTCATGTTCGGCCTGCACGACGAGGACGGCATGACCGGCGGCCTGCCCGGCCCGAAGGCCACGCTCCTCGAAGGACCCGCCGGAACCGCCAAGTTCGACCTGACCTTCGACGTGGTCCGCACCGGCGGCGCGCTGAGCTGCCGGCTGGAGTACCGTGCGGACCTGTTCGACTCCGCCACGGTCCGGCAGTTCGGCCGGCACTTCGCCCGCCTCCTGGACGCCGCCACCGAGAACCCCGAACTGCCGATCGGCGCCCTGCCGATGCTGTCGGCCGACGAGCGGACCGGCATCGGCTCGCCGCTCCCGGACCGCGCCGCCCTCCCGCACACCCCGGGCGAGCGCACTTGCGTCCACGAGATCTTCGCCGGACACGCCGCCCGCACCCCCGACGCGGTCGCCCTCGTCCACGAGGGCACCTCCCTCACCTACCGCGAGCTCGACACCCGCGCCAACCGGCTCGCGCACCGGCTGCGCGCCCTCGGCGTGGGCCCCGACACCCTCGTCGGACTGTGCCTGCCCCGCTCCGCCGACCTCGTCGTCGGCCTGCTCGGCATCCTCAAGGCCGGCGGCGCCTACCTGCCCCTCGACCCCGACAACCCGCCCGAGCGCCTGCGCCACATCGTCCAGGACGCCCGCCTGGAGCACGTCGTCGGCACCACCGGCACCCGCGCCCTGTGGGACGCCCCCGGCCTGCACACCGTCGACCTGCTCGCCGACGCCCCGCTCCTGGCCGCCGAACCGGACACCGCGCCCGACACCGGCGTGACCCCGGACCACCTGGCCTACGTCATCTACACCTCCGGGTCCACCGGCCTGCCCAAGGGCACCCTGGTGCCCCACGCCAACGTCACCCGGCTGTTCTCCGCCACCGACCACTGGTTCGGCTTCGGCCCCGACGACGTGTGGACCCTCTTCCACTCCATCGCCTTCGACTTCTCCGTCTGGGAGCTGTGGGGAGCCCTCGCCCACGGCGGCCGCCTCGTCGTGGTCCCGTACGGGACCAGCCGCTCGCCCGAGGAGTTCCACCGGCTGCTGCGCGCCGAACGGGTCACCGTCCTCAACCAGACCCCCTCCGCCTTCTACCAACTGGCCCGGGCCGACGAGGAACACCACCGCACGGCCGGACCGGCGGGCTTCGGGCTCGCCCTGCGCCACGTCGTCTTCGGCGGGGAAGCCCTCGACGTCGCCGCCCTCGCCGGATGGTTCGCCCGGCACGGCGACACCGCACCCCGCCTGGTCAACATGTACGGCATCACCGAGACGACCGTGCACGTCACCTACCGGCCGCTGACCGCCCGCGACGCCGAGGAGGGCCGCGGCAGCGTCATCGGCGTGCCCATACCCGACCTGCGCCTGCACCTGCTCGACCCGCGCGGCCGGACCGTCCCGCGCGGCGCCGTCGGGGAGCTGTACGTCGCCGGAGCGGGTCTGGCCCGCGGCTACCTGCGGCGGCCCGAACTCACCGCCGAGCGCTTCCCCACCGCACGCGCCGAAGGTGTCGCCGACGCACCCGCCGGGCCCTCGGCCGGTGAGCGGCTCTACCGCACCGGAGACCTGGCGCGGGCCCTGCCCGACGGGGACCTGGAGTACCTCGGCCGCATCGACCACCAGGTCAAACTGCGCGGCTTCCGGATCGAACTCGGCGAGGTCGAGGCCGCCCTGGCCGCCCACCCCCTCGTCGACGCCGCGGTCGCCCTCGTCGCACCGGATCCCGCGGGCAGCGACGTCCTGGTCGGCTACCTGGCCGTGACCGGGGCCGACGACGGAGCGGGTCCCACCGTCGAGGAGATGCGCGAGCACCTCGCGCGGCGGCTGCCCGGCTACATGATCCCCGGCGCGTTCGTCACCCTGCCCGCCTTCCCGCTGACCGCCAACGGAAAGACCGACCGGCGCCGGCTGCCCGCCCCCGGCTCGGCCGGCCGCACCCCCACCGCCGCCTACGAGGCGCCCCTGGGGCCGGTCGAGACCGCGCTCACCGAGGTCTTCGCCCAGGTCCTCGGGCACGAACGGGTCGGCGCCCTGGACAACTGGTTCGCCCTCGGCGGGGACTCCATCCGCTCCCTCCAGGTACTCGCCCGCATCCGCGAACGGGGCCTCGACCTCACCGTCGCCGACCTCATGAGCCGTGGGACGGCCCGAGCCCTCGCCCCGTACGTCACCCAGCGCGACCTGGCCGCGGCCGCAGCCGTCGCCCCGTACGAGCCGTTCGCCCTCCTGACCCCCGCCGACCGCGCCGCCCTGCCCGAGGGACTGGAGGACGCCTACCCGATGACCCGGCTCCAGGCCGGCATGCTCTACCACAGCGACCTGCCGTCGGCCGGCGGCCGCGTCTACCACAACGTGGCCTCGTACCTGGTCGAAGCGCCCTTCTCCGAGGACGCCTGGCGGACCACCGTCGAGGTCCTCGCGGCCCGGCACGAGATGCTGCGCACCTCCTTCGACCCGCACGGATTCACCGAGCCCCTCCAGCTCGTCCACCGAGGCGCCCGCCCGGAGCTCACCTTCGAGGACCTGCACGGCCTCGACGACGAGGCGCAGCGCACCGCCGTCGCCGCCCGCTACGCCGCCGAACGCGACCGGCCCTTCGACTGGGACCGGCCCCCGCTCATCCGGTTCCACGTCCAGCGGCTCTCCGACACCCGGCTCCAGCTCCTCGTCGCCGAGCACCACGCCGTCCTCGACGGCTGGAGCGAACGCTCGCTGCTCACCGAACTCGCCACCTGCTACACCGAGGCGCTCGCCGCCCAGGCCCCCGCGGACGGCCCCTCCCCGCAGGCCGGCCCCCGCTCCCGGTTCGCCTCCTTCGTCGCACTCGAACGGGCCGCGCTGGCCGACCCGGGGCAGCGCGCCTTCTGGACCGGCAAGGCCGCCGACGCCCCCGCGACCCGGCTGGCCCGCCCGGCGGCGACCGGCGGACCCGCCCGGATGTCCTGGTACCTCGCGCCCCTGCCCGAGGACCTGCACGCCCGGCTCACCACCCTGGCCGCCGCATGCGGCGTACCGCTGCGCACCGTCCTGCTCGCGGCCCACCTGAGGACCATGGCCCTGCTGGGCGGCGGCGACGCGGTCACCACCGGCGTGGTCCACAACGGCCGCGCCGAGGAGACCGACGGCGACAAGGTCGTCGGCGTCTTCCTGAACACCCTGCCGCTGAGCGTGGCGGTCACCGGGCTCAGCTGGCGCGGCCTCGTCGGCCACGTCGCCGCCGCGGAGGCGGAACTGCACGCGCACCGCCGCTTCCCGCTCGCCGAGATCCAGCGGCTGGCCGGGGGAGGCCCCCTCTTCGAGACCTTCTTCAACTACACCCACTTCCACGTGGAGCGGGACGGGCCGGCCGACGGCGCGTTCACCGTGCTGGAGGAGACCGGAGAGGCCGGCACCGACTTCGCCTTCGGCGCCGAGTTCTCCCGCAGCCCCGACGGCGCCCTGCTGGAACTCGGCCTGCGCTTCGACGCGGCCCAGTTCTCCGAGGACCAGATGGCGAGCGCGCACCTCTCCTACACGGCCGCCCTGCGCGACCTCGCGGAGTTCCCGGACCGCGACTGCACGGCCGCCGACCTGCTGCCGCAGGCCGAGCACCACCGCTACGCCGAGTGGAACCGCACCGCCGTCGCCTACCCGCGGCCGCACGTCCTGACCCGGCTGATCGACGAGCAGCGGGACCTGACGCCCGACGCCCCCGCCGTCCGCTTCGAGGGCGCCGAGCTGACCTACCGCACCCTCGACGCCGAGGCCGAGCGGCTGTGCGCGGCCCTGCGTGAACGGGGCGCCGGCCCCGGCACGTTCGTGGGCCTGCTGCTGGAACGCTCCCTGGCCCTGCCCGTCGTACTCCTCGCCGTCCTCAAGTCCGGCGCCGCCTACGTCCCGCTGGACCCGGAGCACCCCGCGCCGCGCGTACGGTCGCTGCTCGCCGAGTCCGGCATCGGCCTGGTGGTCACCGAGGGCGCGTGGGCCGAGCGGCTGGAGGGCTCCGGGGTCACCGTCCTGCGACCGGACGAGGTCGCGACGGGCACGGCGGGTCCGGCCCGGGCGCCCGAGCCGGCCGACCCGGCGTACATGATCTTCACCTCGGGATCCACCGGCAAGCCCAAGGGGGTCGTGGTCTCGCACCGCGCCATCGCCAACAGGCTGCTGTGGATGCAGGACGCGTACGGGCTGACCCCGGGGGAGCGGGTGCTGCACAAGACGCCGTACACCTTCGACGTCTCCGTGTGGGAGCTGTTCTGGCCGCTGCTGACCGGCGCCACCCTGGTCCTCGCCCGCCCCGGCGGCCAGCGCGACCCCGGCTACCTCGCCGCACTGATCGAGGCCGACAGAGTCAGCACGGTGCACTTCGTCCCGTCGATGCTCAGCGTCTTCCTCGACGACCCCGCGGCCGTGGCCGGCGCGGCCGGCCTGACCCGGGTGGTCTGCAGCGGCGAGGCCCTGCCGTACGAGGTCCAGCGCAGGTTCTTCGAGCGGCTGCCCGGCGTCGAGCTGCACAACCTCTACGGGCCCACCGAGGCGGCCGTCGACGTCACCTCCTGGCAGTGCCGGCCGGACGGCGGCGACACCGTGCCCATCGGCCGGCCCATCGCCAACATGCGCACCCACGTCCTGGACCGCCGCCTGGCCGAGGTCCCCCTCGGTGTCACCGGTGAGCTGTTCCTCGAAGGCGTCGGCCTCGCCGACGGCTACCACGGACGACCCGAGCTGACGGCCGAGCGGTTCATCGAGCACACCGGCCCGGACGGCACCACCCGGCGCCTCTACCGGACCGGCGACCTGGCCCGCCACCGCCCCGACGGAGCCCTGGAGTACGCGGGCCGCACCGACCACCAGCTCAAGATCCGCGGATTCCGCGTCGAGCCCGGGGAGATCGAAGCCGTCCTCGCCGAGCACCCCGGCGTGCGCGACTGCGCGGTCCTGCCCCGCGGCGAACGCCTCGTCGGCTACTTCGTGCCCGAGGCCGCCGGCCCGGACGCCGCACCCGCCCTGGACCCGGGCGTCCTCGCAGCCCACGCCCGGGAGCGGCTCCCCGAGTACATGGTCCCCTCCGCCTGGGTGTGCCTGACGGCCCTCCCGCTGACCGCCAACGGCAAGCTCGACCGCGCCGCCCTGCCCGACCCGGACCCCGCCGACCTGCGCGGCGGCGTCGAGCCGGTCCCGCCCCGCGACGCCCTCGAATCCCGCCTCGCCGGGATCTGGGAGCACCTCCTGGCCGCCGGGCCGGTCGGCGTCCACGACGACTTCTTCGAGTCCGGCGGGCACTCCATCGACGCCCTGCGCCTGATCGGCCGGATCAACCGGGCCTTCGGCGAACGCCTCGGCGTCTCGGCCGTCCTGGAGCACCCGACCGTCGCCCGCCAGGCCGAGCTGCTGCGGGGCCGCCACGTCGCCGTGGGCCCGGACCCGGTGGCCCCGGACCCGGTGGTCCGCCTCCGGTCCGAGGGCACCCTCGACCCGATCTTCCTCGTCCACCCGATCGGCGGGAACGTCTTCTGCTACCGCACCCTGGCCACCGAACTGGGCACCGAACGGCCGGTGTTCGGCCTGACGGCGCCCGGGCTGACCGACCCCGCGGCGGCCCCCGAGGCCACCGTCGAGGAGCTGGCCGCCGCCCACCTGGAGGCCCTGCGCCGGATCCGCCCCACCGGCCCCTACCACCTGGCCGGCTGGTCCTTCGGCGGGCTCCTCGCCCACGAGATGGCGGTCCAACTGCGGGCCGCCGGACAGGAGGTGGCGACCCTCGCACTGCTGGACACCGGCTACCCGGAGCCCGGCTCCGTCCCCGACGACGAGTGCGAGCTGCTGGAGTGGTTCCACGAGGACCTGGCCCGCTCCGCCGGCTTCGACCCCACCGACGAGGACCTGTCCGTGCTGCGGAGCGCCCTGCGGAGCGCCGCCGACGCCCCCGCCCGGCTCGCCGTCCTCGCCGAGCAGGTGGAACGCGAGGGCTTCGCCCCCGGCCTGGACCCGCGGGACCTCGCCCGGCACCACGCGGTGTTCCGCACCGGGATCCGCGCCGCCGCCGCGTACGAACCCCCGGCCGCCCCCTGCCCGGTCCTCTTCCTCCAGAGCACGACCGGGGCCCGACAGCAGGCCGCCGACCGGTGGGCCCGGAGGGCCGGGGCGGGCTTCACCCGCCACGACGCCGCCACCGACCACTACGGGCTGATGCGGCCGCCGCACAGCACCCGGGCCGCCGCCCTGCTGCGCGCCGCCCTCGCCGCGGCCGACCACCGCTGAACGGGTACCCCGGCCCGCCCGGGGCACCCGCCCCACCTTCCTTCACGCGCCGCGCGTCGATCAGGCATGCGCCGACGCGCCCCCGCACCCGAACAGGAAACGGAACACACCACGTGACGAGTGACACCCCGGGGCCCGCCCCCGAGCTGAGCGGCCGGATCCGCGGCGGCCCCGCCGAACTCCTCCACGACGAAGTGCTCGCCCCGCAGTTCGGGTTCGAGTCCCGCCACCTGCTGCGCCACTACGTCGCCATCGAGAAGACCCTGGCCGCCGAGTACGTCCGCATGGACCTGATCACCGCCGAGGAGGCCCACCGGATCGCCGCCCTGCTGGACGCCGTCGGGCCCGACACCCTCAGCGCGCAGCCCGGCGCCAACATGTCGGACATCGCTTTCGCCCTCGAACGGCACGTCGAGGCGGGCCTGCCCGCCCCGGTCACGCACTGGCACGCCGACCGCAGCCGCAACGACCTCCAGGCCTGCGCCCAGGTGATGTACGGCCGCGACCAGCTCGCCCGCTTCGCGAGCGCGCTCCTCGAACTCGGCGCGGTCGTACACGAGCTGGCCGAGAAGACCTGCGACCTGCCCATGCCGGGGTACACCCACTTCCAGGCCGCCCAGATCATCACCCCCGGCTTCCACCTCGCCGCACTCTCCGAACACCTGCTGCACACCCACGCCCGGCTGCTGAACGCGTACGACGGCATCGACGCCTGCCCGCTGGGCGCCGGCGCCATGGCCGGCCAGGAACTGCCCTGGGACCGCGACCGGATGGCCCGGCTGCTCGGCTTCTCCCGGCCCCAGCCCCATGCCCTGACCGCCGTGGCCTCGCGCCGCTGGAGCGCCGAACTGACGGCGGAACTCAGCCTGCTGGGCACCGCGCTGAGCCGCTTCACCACCGACCTGCTCACCTGGGGCGGCAGCGAGTACGGGTTCATCGAACTGCCCGACGAGCTCTCCGGCATCTCCTCCGCCATGCCGCAGAAGAAGAACTACCCGGTCCTGGAGCGCATCCGGGGGCGCACCGCCCACCTGACGGCCTTCCACTTCGACGTGCTCCTGGGCCAGCGCAACACCCCCTTCTGCAACCTCGTCGAGGTGTCCAAGGAGGCCGGCACCCACCTGCTGAACGCCTTCGACTCGGCCCACGGCACCGTCCGCCTCCTCACCGAGGTACTGCGCAGGCTGACCTTCCGCGCCGACCGCATGCGCCAGGTGTGCGAGCGCGAGTTCCTCGGCGGCTTCAGCCTCGCCAACGCCCTCTGCCTCACCGAAGGGGTGCCCTGGCGCACCGCCCAGGTCGTCGCCGGGAAGTACGTCGTGCTCGCCGCGACGGCGGGCGCCGCCCCCGCCCCGGGCGAACCCGCCCTGCTGGCCGAGGCGGCCGCCGGACACGGCATCACCCTCGCCGACCCCGCCCGGCTCCTCGCCGAGGCCTTCGACGTCGACCGGGGCCTGGAGCGCATGGTGTCCGCCGGGTCGGCCCGCCCCGAAGCCGTCCGCGCGGTCCTGCGCGGCCAGGAGGAGACGTACGACCAGCTGCGCACCGGCTGGCGGGCACGCGCCGCCGCGCTCCGCGCGGGCGCAGAGGAGGGCGACCGCGCCCTGTACGGAGCGCCCGACGACACCATCCACGAGGAGGACGGCGATGGCACCCGCACCCGCGTACAGCACGCCCACTGACATCGCCGCCGGGGCGACCGCCGCCCCCGCCGTCCCCGTCGGTCCCGGCTTCGGCAGCGCCTTCGGCACCTTCGGCGAACTGCTCCAGGGCGCCCTGCCCCACCCGCAGGGGGACTTCCTGGTCACCTTCCCCCTCGCCCGCTGGGCCACCGCCGTGTTCCACCCCGAGCCCGGCCGCCGCGGGGTCCGGGTCCGCCCGGCGCACAAGGCCAAGTCCCGCCGTGTCGCCGAGGCCGTCCTGGCCGCCCTCGGCACGGCGGACGGCGGCCTGCTGGAGGTCTCCGGGGACCTCCCCGAGGGCAAGGGCCTCGCCAGCTCCTCCGCCGACCTGGTCGCCACCGTACGGGCCGTCGGGGCCGCCCACGGGCGCGCCTTCACCCCGGCCGAGACGGAGGACTTCCTGCGCGGCATCGAACCTGCCGACGGGGTCATGTACGACGAGATCGTCGCCTTCCACCACCGGGAGGTGCGCCTCGGCCGCCGCCTCGGGGTGCTGCCGCCCCTCACCGTCGTCGCCCACGACGAGGGCGGCCAGGTCGACACCGTCGCGCACAACCGGCGCGCCCGGGCCATCGGCGCCGCCGACCGGGAGGAGTACGCACACCTGCTGGACCGGCTCACCGACGCCGTGGCCCACCGCGACCTCGCCGAGGTCGGCGCCGTCGCCACCCGCAGCGCCGAGATGAACGCCCACCGCCGCCGGCGCGCCGGATTCGCGGAACTGCACGCCCTGTGCCGCGAGGTCGACGGGCTGGGCCTGGTCCTCGCGCACAGCGGCACCATGCTCGGCGTCCTCCTGGAGGCGGACGACCCCGCCCTCGCCGGCAAGACCGAGCACATCCGGGCCGGCTGCGCCGCTCTCGGCGGCGAGGTGTCCGTACACCGCTCCCTCGGCGCCGACGACCGCTGGAGCCCGCAGGCCCCGTCCGCCCACCTCACCGAGCTGGAGATCTGAGCATGCTGTTCGACACCGTCACGGACGCGATCGGCGGGACCCCGCTGGTCCGGCTGCGGCTGGGCGAGGCCCGGGGCGTGGAGGTCTACGCCAAGCTGGAACTGCAGAACCTCTTCGCGATGAAGGACCGCGTCGCCCGCAACATCCTCCTGGAGGCCCGGCGGCTGGGCACCCTGAAGCCGGGCGACCCCGTCATCGAGAGCTCCTCGGGGACCATGGCCCTCGGCGTCGCCCTCGTCGGCCGCTCCCTCGGCCACGAGGTGCACATCGTCACCGACCCGCGCATCGACCCCGTCACCCTCGCCAAACTCCGCGCCCTGGGCTGCCAGGTGCACGTCGT
Source organism: Streptomyces sp. NPDC058157 (assembly GCF_042884105.1). NCBI lineage: Bacteria > Bacillati > Actinomycetota > Actinomycetes > Kitasatosporales > Streptomycetaceae > Streptomyces > Streptomyces sp. NPDC058157. The sequence continues at coordinate 66,701 of NZ_JBHVUQ010000001.1, read as the reverse complement.
CCAGGCGATGACCAGCCACGGCTGGCAGAGCGCCCGCCTGGAGCGGCTCGCGGAGCTGCAGGCCGAACTGCCCGGCGCCTTCTGGCCGCAGCAGTACACCAACCCCGACAACCCCGGCGCCTACCGCACCCTCGCCGGTGAACTCCTCGCGGACCTCGGCCGGTTCGACACCCTCGTCGGCGCCGTCGGCAGCGGCGGCTCCCTGTGCGGCACCGCCCGGGCGCTGCGCGAGCGGCTGCCCGCCCTGCACGTGGTCGGCGTCGACTGCGTGGGCAGCGCCCTCTTCGGCCAGCCCGACGTACCGCAGCGGCTGCAGAGCGGGCTGGGCAACAGCCTGCTGCCCAAGAACCTCGACCGCACCCTCGTCGACGAGGTGCACTGGCTCAACGACCACGAGGCCTTCGCCGCGACCTGGGACCTCGCCCGCGAGCAGCAGATCTTCGGAGGCAACACCTCGGGCTCCGTCTACCGGGTCCTCACCGGCCTCGCCGACCGCGCCGAACCCGGGACGCGGATCGTCGGCATCCTGCCCGACCGCGGCGACCGCTACGCCGACACCGTCTACGACGACGGGCACTGGGAGGCCAACCGGCTGCGCGAGGTGCCCACCGCCACCGCGCCGGCCGCCCTCGGCCCCGACGGGACCGCCCGCACCTGGTCCACCGTCGCCTACAGCCCGCCCGCCGGGATCCGCCGGCACCTGCTGTTCGTGGAGTCCAACACCACCGGCACCGGCATGCTCGCGCTGGAGCGGGCGCGCGAACTGGGCACCGTACCCGTCCTGCTGACCGGCGACCCCGACCGCTACCGGGGCCTCGCGGAGACCGGCGCCGAGGTGGTGCGCTGCGACACCAACTCCGACGCCGCCCTGCGCACCGCCGTACAGGAGCGGTTCCGCCGCGAGGAGATCGCCGGGGTCACCACCACCAGCGACTTCTACGTACCGGCCGCCGCCCGGATCGCCCGGTGGCTCGGCCTGCCCGGCAACGCGCCCGAGGCGGTGGCCGTCTGCCGCGACAAGTCCGCCCTGCGCGAGCGGCTGCGGGCCGCGGGCGTCCGCCAGCCCCGCTACTCCCTCGTCCGCGAGCCGGCCGCAGCCGCGGCCGCCGTCGCCCGCACCGGACTGCCCTGCGTGGTCAAGCCGGCCGACGACTCGGGCTCCACCAACGTCCTGCTCTGCGCCGACGAGGCCGAGGTCCGCGCCCAGATCGAGCGGATCCTCGCGATCGACACCAACGTGCGGGGCATGCCCACCGCCCGCACCGTCCTCGTCGAGGAGTACCTCGACGGGCCGGAGTACAGCGTCGAGATGTTCGGCGGGGACGGGCAGAGCGTGTGCGTCGGCATCACCGCCAAGTCCGTGACCACCGGCCCGCACTTCGTCGAGCACCGCCACCTCTTCCCCGCCCCGCTGCCCGCCGCGACCGCGCAGTCGATCACCGACACGGTGACGGCGGCCCTGGACGCGGCCGGGATCCGGCTGGGAGCCACCCACACCGAGGTCAAGATGACGGCCGAGGGGCCCGCCCTCGTCGAGATCAACCCCCGCCCGGCCGGCGGCATGATCCCCGAACTGATCCGGCTCGCCACCGGCGTCGACCTCCTCGACGCGCAGCTGCGCGCCGCCCTCGGCCTGCCCCCGCACCTGAAGGCCGAGGACGCCGGCCACGCCGGGATCCAGTTCCTCCTCGCCGACACCGACGGCACCCTCACGGCCGTCCACGGCGCCGAGGCCGCGGCGGCCGTCGAGGGAGTCGAGTCGGTGCTGGTCAGCGCCGCCCCCGGCACTCCCGTACGCACGCCCCGCAGCGCCTCCGACCGGCTCGGGCACGTGATCGCCCGCCACCCGGAGCCCGCCGGCGTGCACGCCGCCCTCGACGCGGCGCGCGCCCTGGTCCGCCTCGACATCGAGGCTGCGACCCGCTCCTGACCCTCCTGCGTACCCGTCCCGACGACGCGCCGTACGACCCGTACGGCCGCACCCGACCCGAAAGGCGAACCGCCATGAGCAACCCCTTCGAGAACGACAACGCCTCCTACGTCGTGGTCCGCAACGACGAGCTCCAGCACTCCCTGTGGCCCGCCGGCCACCCCGTCCCCGCCGGCTGGACCGTCGTACACGGCCCCGACGGCCGCCAGGCCTGCCTGGACCACGTCGAGCGGGTCTGGACCGACATGCGCCCCGCCTCCCTGGTGGCCGCCCTCGCCGGGAACGCGCCCCGTGGCTGAGCCCGTCCACCGCACCGCGCACCCGGCCGGACCCGATCCCGTACAGACCCTGCGCACCCTCTTCGCCGAGGTCCTCGGCCGCGCCGAGGTCGACGCGGGCCACAGCTTCACCGGGCTGGGCGGCGACAGCATCCAGGCGATCCAGGTCGTCAGCCGTGCCCGCGCGGCCGGCCTGCTCGTCCGTACCCGCGACGTGCTGCGCGCGGAGAGCGTGAGCGCGCTCGCCGCCACCGCCCGCGCCCAGGGCCGGGGGAGCGAGGACGCCGGACCGGCCGCGCCCCCGCGCCGTCTGGGCCCGCTGGCACCCACCCCCATCATGGGCTGGCTCGCCGAACTCGGCGGTCCCGTCGACACCTACAACCAGTCGCTCGTCCTGCGCACCCCGCCGGGCTTCGGGCCGACCGCCGCCGCAAGCACCGTCCAGGCCCTCCTGGACACCCACGAGATGCTCCGCCTGCGGCTGCCCGACGGGATCGGGGCCACCGGCGCCGAACCCGTCGTCCCACCCGCGGGCACCGTCGCCGCGGCGGACCTGCTGGAGCACGTGGACGCCCGCGGGACCGGCGAGGCGGAACTCCCCGCCCTGACCCGGGAGCGGATGCGGGCCGCGCGGCGCCTGCTCTCGCCGCGCGACGGCCACATGCTGCGCGCCGTACTCCTGGACCGGGGGCCCGGACGGCAGGGACGGCTCGCGCTCGTCATCCACCACCTCGTGGTCGACGGAGTCTCCTGGCGGATCCTCCAGGACGACCTGCGCACCTGCTGGACGGCGCTCGACGAGGGCCGCGAACCCGTCCTGGAGCCGGCGGCGACCCCCTTCGCGCACTGGGCCGACCTGCTGCGCGCGGAGGCCACCTCCGGCCGCCGGACCGCCGAGGCCGGCCGCTGGGCCGCCGCCCTGCGCGAGGCCCCCCAGCCCCTGGCCGGGGTCCGCCCGGCCGGCGGCCTCGACCCGGAAAGCCCGGAGAACACCCTCACCCTGACCCTCGGGCCGGACGTGACGGGCCCTCTGCTCACCACCGCTCCCGGCCTCGTCAACGGCACCGTCAACGACGTGCTGCTGACCGCCCTGGCCCTCGCCGTACTCGGCCGGCGCGGCGCCGACGGGGTGGATGGGGCGGACGGGGCGGACGGGCCGGACGAGGAGGGCGCCGTCCTCATCGACGTCGAGGGCCACGGCCGGGAGGACGTCGCCGACGGCACCGACCTCTCCCGCACCGTCGGCTGGTTCACCACCGTGTTCCCCGTCCGCCTCGCCCTCGGCCGCCCGGACCTCGACGAGGCCCGCGCGGGCGGACCCGCGGTCGGCGCCGCCCTGCGCCTGGTCAAGGAGGAACTGCGCGCCGTACCCGACAAGGGAATCGGCTTCGGGCTGCTGCGCCACCTCAACTCCCGTACCGGGCCCGCTCTCGCCGCCCGCGGCATCCCCCAGATCGGCTTCAACTACCTCGGCCGGTTCCCCATGGGCGGCGACGCCCCCTGGGACGCCGCGCCCGGCCACGACTTCGCCCTCGACGACGCCGACGAAGGCCTCCCGATGGCCCACGCGGTGGAGGTCAACGCGGCCGCCCACGAGGGCCCGGACGGCCTCACCCTCAGCGCCACCTGGACCTGGGCGGGCAACGCCCTCTCCGGGCCGTGGGTCCACGACCTGGCGCAGGAGTGGTTCACCATGCTGCGCGCCGTCGTCACCCACGCCGCCCGCCCCGACGCCGGTCGGCTGACCCCCTCCGACGTCTCCCTCGCCCAGGTCAGCCAGGCCGACCTCGACACCTTCGAATCCCAGCTCGGAGCCCTGCTGTGATCCCTCTGTCCCACGCCCAGCAGCGGCTGTGGTTCCACGCCCGGGACGGCGCCGCCGGCGCGCTCTACCACATCCCCGTCGGACTGCGGCTGCACGGCGACCTCGACCTCCCGGCCCTGCGCGCCGCCCTCGCGGACGTGAGCGCCCGGCACGAGGCGCTGCGCACCGTGTTCCCCGACGAGGCGGGCCGCCCCCACCAGCGGGTCCTGGACCCCGCGGACGCCGCCCCCGTGCTCACCGTCACCGACTGCCCGCCCGGCGAACGCGCCCGGCGGGCCGGGGAAGCCTCGTCCCGGCCCTTCGACCTCCGCGCCGAACCACCGCTGCGCGCCCACCTGTTCACCGACGGAGCCGAGGACCACTACCTGCTCCTGGTCCTGCACCACATCGCGGGCGACGGCCACTCCGTGAACATCCTCCTCCGCGATCTCGCCACCGCCTACGGCGCCCGGTGCGCCGACCGGTCGCCCGAGTGGCCCGAACTGCCCGTCCAGTACCCGGACTACGCGCTGTGGCAGCGCGAACTCCTCGGCCCGGCCCAGGACCCCGCCTCCCTGCACGGCCGGCTGCTCACCCACTGGGCGGCCGTCCTCGACGGCCTGCCCGAGGAACTGGCCCTGCCCGCAGACCGGCCGCGCCCGGCCGTGGCCGGCCACCGGGGCGCACTGGTGGAGGCACGGACCGGAGCCACCGCCCACGCCGGACTGGCCGCGCTGGCCCAAGGCGCCCGCGCCACCCCGTTCATGGCCGTCCAGGCCGCCTTCGCGGCCCTGCTCACCCGCCTCGGCGCCGGCACCGACCTGCCGCTGGGCTGCCCCCTCGACGGCCGGGACGACGAAGCCCTCACCGACCTCGTGGGCCTCTTCGTCAACACGCTGATCGTGCGCGCCGACACCTCGGGCGACCCCACCTTCACGGAACTGCTGGGCCGGGTGCGCACCGCCGCCCTGGAGACGTACGCCCACCAGGAACTGCCCTTCGAATCGCTGGTCGAACGCCTCAACCCGGCCCGCTCGCCCGCCCGCCACCCGCTCTTCCAGGTCGCCGTCTCCGCCCAGCGCGGCGAGCCGCAGGCCCCCGCCTTCGCCGGCCTGCGGGCCGAGGTGGAGGCGGTGCGCACCGACACCGCCAAGTTCGACCTCACCCTGGAGGTGGAGGAGCTCCACGACCCGGCCACCGGGCAACCCCGAGGCCTGCTCCTCGGACTGGAGTACGCGAGCGACCTGTTCGACGAGGCCACGGCCCGCCGCCTGCTGGACCGTCTCGTCCACCTCATCGGCGCCGTCGTCCGCGAGCCCGGCGCCCCGCTCTCCGCGCTCGACGTCCTGCTGCCGGGGGAGCGCGCCGACCTGCTGGAGCACTGGCAGGGCGCGCCCGTCGCCCCCGACGCCCGAACCGTCCACGGCGCCTTCGAGGAGCGGGCCGCGGCCCACCCGGACCGCCCCGCCGTGCGCTGCGCCGGCCGGGATACCACGTACGGCGAACTCGACGCCCGGGCCGACCGGATCGCCGGACGGCTGCGCGCCCTCGGCGTCCGGCCGGGCGAGTCCGTCGCCGTACTGATGGACCGCTCCGCCGACCTCGTCGCCGCCTGCCTGGGCATCCTCAAGGCCGGCGCCGCCTACCTGCCGCTGGACGCACGGGCCCCGCGCGCCCGTACCGAGGCCGTGCTCACCGCGGCCGGGGCCGCCGTCCTCGTCACCGACGTCCCGGACGGGGAACCCGTACCGGCGGGTGTGCGCCATGTGCTGCGTCCGGACGGACGGCCCGCCGCGCAGGCCGGTACGGCCGCGGCCGCGGGACCGGGCGGGCACGCCGACGCGCTCGCCTACCTGATGTACACCTCCGGCTCCACCGGCACCCCCAAGGGCGTGGCCGTCTCCCACCGCGAGGTCGTCGCCCTCGCCACCGACCGGCGCTGGCGCGGCGGCGCGCACGAGCGGGTGCTGCTGCGCTCCCCGCACGCCTTCGACGCCTCCACCTACGAACTGTGGGTGCCGCTCCTGAACGGCGGCCTGGTCGTCGTCGCGCCGCCCGGCGAACTCGACGTCGACGCGCTGGCCCGGCTGATGGCCGAGGAGGAGGTCACCGGGACCTTCCTCACCGCCACCCTCTTCAACGTCCTCGCCGACCGCTGCCTGCCCGCGCTCGCCGCGTTGCACGAGGTGATGACCGGAGGCGAGGCCGCCTCGCCGTCCATGGTCCGCCGGGTCCGCGAGGCCTGCCCCCGCACCACCGTCACCAACGCCTACGGACCCACCGAGACCACCACCTTCGCGGCGACCTTCGCCGTCGGCCCGGGCCGGGAGGCCCCTACCGGACAGGTCCCGATCGGCCGCCCGCTCGACGGCACGCAGCTGCACGTCCTGGACGAGCGGCTCGGCCTCGTGGCGCCCGGCGTCATCGGCGAGCTCTACATCGCGGGCGCCGGACTCGCGCAGGGCTACCTCGGCCGGCCCGGGCTGACCGCCGAACGCTTCGTCGCCTGCCCGTACGGCCCCCCGGGCAGCCGGATGTACCGCACCGGCGACCTGGCCCGCTGGTCCACCGACGGCCAGGTCGAGTACCTCGGCCGCGCCGACCGGCAGGTCAAGATCCGCGGACTGCGCATCGAACCCGCCGAGATCGAGCACGCCCTGGCCGGCCACCCGGCGGTGGGCCAGGCCGCCGTCACCGTCGTGGACACGGCCGCCGGTCCCGCGCTCGCGGGCTACGCCGTCCCCGCCGAGGGCACCCCGGCCCCCGACCCGCGGGAACTGCGCGAGCACCTGCGCGCCCGGCTGCCCGACTACATGGTGCCCGCCACCCTCACCCTGCTCGACGCCTTCCCCGTCACCGCCAACGGCAAGACCGACCTGGCCGCCCTGCCCGAGCCGGACCCGGCGACGGCCGGCACCGCGGGCGCCCGCCAGGAGCCGCGCACCGACGACGAGCGCGCCCTGTGCGCCCTCTGGGAACAGCTCCTCGGCGTACCGCACATCGGCGTCCACGACAACTTCTTCGACCTCGGCGGACACTCCCTGCTCGCCACCCGGCTGCTCGCCGAGGTCCGCGACCGGTTCGGCGGCGCCGTCGCGATCCGCCGGTTCTTCACCGGCCCCACCGTCGCCGAACTGGCCGCCGCCCTGCCCGCCGCCGCGGCCGAGGCCGCCGGCGCCGGAGCCGGGGACCCGCCGGTCGTCCGCCGGGCCCGCCGCACCCAGACCGCCTGACCACCGAAGGAACACCACCGTGAACCACCCGCCGACCGACCCTGCCGCCGCCGCACCCGCCGCCCCGGCCACCGCCCAGGCCGCCCGCTCCCTGGTCGAGGACGTCCTGCCCCTGTCCCCGCTCCAGGACGGCATCCTCTTCCACGCCCTCTTCGACGAGGAGGAACGCGACGTCTACGTCGCCCAGCTGCTCCTCGACCTCGACGGCCCCCTCGACGCGGCCCGGCTGCGCGCCGCCGCCGACACCGTCCTGGAACGGCACGCCAACCTCCGCGCCGGCTTCCTGCGCCGCGCCACCGGCGAACCCGCCCAGGTCGTCCAGCGCGGCGTCCGGGCACCCTGGCAGGAGAGGGACCTGTCCGGGCTCGGCGAGAGCGAACGCGCCGCCGCCGTCGACGCCCTCCTCGCCGAGGACCGGGCCACCCGCTTCGACCTCGCCCGGCCGCCGCTGCTGCGCTTCACCCTCGTGCGCACCGGCCCGCTGTCCCACCGTCTGCTGCTGACCTACCACCACATCGTGATGGACGGCTGGTCCTGGCCGGTCCTCGTCCGCGAACTCCTCGCCCTGCACCACGCCGACGACGCCCCGCTGGGACCCGTCACCCCCTACTCCGCCTTCCTGAACCGGCTCCACGGCCGAGACACGACCGCCGCCCAGGACGCCTGGACCCGCGCCCTCGACGGCCTGCCCGGCGGAACCCGCAGCGCGCCCGTGTCCCCGCCGCCCGGCTCGGTACTGCCCGACCGCGTGGAGACGTACCTCCCCGAGTCCCTCACCGACCGGCTCGGCGCCCTCGCCCGCGGCCACCGGATCACCTCCGGAACCCTGCTCCAGGGAGCGTGGGCCCTCCTGCTCGGCCGGCAGATCCGCTCCGAGGACGTGGTCTTCGGCGCCATCGTCAGCGGCCGCGACCCCGAACTGCCCGGCGTCGCCGACATCGTGGGCCTGTGCATCAACACCGTGCCGGTCCGCGTCCGCATCGACCCGGCCGAATCCCTCGTCGCGCTGTTCGAGCGGCTCCAGGACGAGCAGGCGCGCCTGATCGACCACCACCACCTGGGCCTGGTCGAGATCCAGCGCCTCGCCGGAGCCGGGGAACTCTTCGACTCCTGCGTCGCCTTCCAGAACTACCCGGTCGACACGGCCGGCCTCGCCGCACTCGGCGCGGGCGGGCTCCAGGTCACCGCAGTGGACCCGTACGACGCCGCCCACTACCCGCTCCAGCTGACCGCCATCCCCGGCGACCGGCTGCGGCTGCAGATCGACTACCGGCCGGACGTCTTCGACCGCGACACCGCCCAGGCCCTGATCGAACGCCTCGCCCGGCTCCTGGAAGCCGTCGCCGAGGACCCCTCCTGCGCGGTGGGGACCGTGGACCTGCTCTCGCCCGCCGAACGCCACCGCGTCCTGGTCGAATGGAACGACACGGCCCGCGACGAGGAGTACGCGGAGGTCGTCGAGCGCGTCCGGCAGCAGGCCGGACGCCGCCCCGGCGCCACCGCCACCACCGACGACACCGGCCGCGAACTGAGCTACGCGGACCTCGTCGCCCGCGCCGACGCCCTCGCCCTGGCCCTGCTCGCCGACGGGGTGCGCCCCGGCGACCTGGTCGCCGTACTCAGCGAGCCCACCGCCCGCGTCCCCGTCGCCATGCTCGGCATCCTCGGCTCCGGTGCGGCCTACGTCCCCCTCGACCCCGAGGGCCCCGTCACCCGTACCGCCGACCTGCTGGCGAGCGGCGGGATCGCCCGCCTGCTGGCCGCCCCCGAACAGCGGGCGCGCGCCGAGGAGATCGCCGCCGCGGTCCCCGGCGGCCTGCCCGTCCTGGTGATCGACGACGCGGCCGCCGCGGTCCCGCAGGAGCGCCCGGCACCGGCCGGCGGGCCCGACGCCCTCGCCTACGTCTGCTTCACCTCGGGCTCCACCGGCAAGCCCAAGGGCGCCATGGTCCACCGCCGGGGCATGAACAACCACCTCCTGGCCAAGGTCGAGGACCTCGGTCTCGGCGACGGCGACCGCGTGGTGATGAACGCCCCGCTCACCTTCGACATCTCCGTGTGGCAGATGCTCGCCCCGCTGATCACCGGCGGACAGGTCCACCTGGTGTCCCGGGACACCGCCCGCGACCCGGCCGCCCTCTTCGACGACGCCGCCCGCCGGGGGATCACCGTCCTGGAGACCGTGCCCTCCTTCGTCCGCGCCGCCGTCGACCTGTGGGACACCGGCGTGCTGCCGCCGGCCCTGCCCGAACTGCGCTGGTTCATCGTCAACGGCGAGGTGCTGCCGCCCGAACTGTGCACCCGCTGGTACGCCCGCCACCCGCAGGCCGCGATCGTCAACGCCTACGGCCTCACCGAGTGCTCCGACGACAACACGCACGCCTTCATCGGCCCCGACGTGCACGCCCAGCTCGAACACGGCCGGCTGCCCGTCGGACGCCCGCTGCGCAACAACTCCCTCTACCTGCTGGACGCCGCCCTCGCCCCCGTACCGCCCGGGGTGCCCGGCGAACTCTTCATCGGCGGCACCGGCGTGGGCCCCGGATACCTGCGCGACCCGCGCCGCTCCAGCGAGCGCTACGTCCCCGACCCGTTCTCCGCCGTACCCGGCAGCCGCATGTACCGCACCGGCGACCTCGCCCGGATGCGGGCCGACGGCCAGCTCGACTTCCTCGGCCGCCAGGACCACCAGGTCAAGGTCCGCGGCAACCGCATCGAACTGGGCGAGGTGGAGACCGCGCTGCGCGCCGTGCCCGGCGTCGGCGAGGCCGTCGTCGCCGTCGACCGGGACCACGCGGGCCAGCAGCGGCTCGTCTGCTACTTCACCGGTACGCCCACCGCCGAGGAGGTCCGCACGGAACTGGGCCGCAACCTCCCCAACTACATGGTCCCGTCGCTGTTCCTGCACCTGCCGCGGTTCCCGCTCACCGTCAACGGCAAGCTCGACCGCAAGGCGCTCCCCGACCCGGCCACCGTGCACCGCCCGGCCGGACGGCTGCCCGCCACCCCGGCCGAGAAGACCGTCTGCGAGATCTTCGCCTCCGTCCTCGGCCTCCAGGAGGCCGGGATGGACGACGACTTCTTCGCCCACGGCGGCCACTCGCTCCTCGCCACCCGCCTGGCCGGCCGCATCGGCACCGAACTCGGCGTACGGCTGAACATCCGCGACCTCTTCGAGACGCCCACCCCCGCGGGCATCGCCGCCCGCCTCGCCGGGGCCGGCACCGCCCCCGCCCGCCCCGCGCTGCGCCCCCGCTCCCGCGACCAGGCCTGACCCCGCCCGACCAGGCCCGACCCCGCCGCGAAGAGACCCCGACCGCACCCCCAGGAGACACCACCACCATGAGCCCGACCGAGTCCACCCCCGTGCCCCTGCGCATCGCGCACCGGGCGGGGCTCACACCCGAGGCCACCGCCGTCCGCGCACCCGAGGGCGAGCTGACCTACCGGCAGTTCGACCGGCGGGCGCGCGCGGTGGCCGAGGAGCTGCGCGCGGCCGGCGCCGGGCCGGAGGACACCGTGCTCCTGGGGGTGCGCCGCGGCCTCCACTGGGCGGTGGGGCTGCTGGGCGTCTGGTACGCCGGCGCGGCCCCCCTCCTGGTGGACCTGGACGCCCCCGACGAGCGGCTGCGCACCCTCGTGCGGGCCACCGGCACCCGGCACGCGGTCGCCCCGGACATCCACGCCGCCGCGGTCCTGCAACGCCGCACCGGGAGCGAGCTGTTCTGGGCGTCCACCACGACCGCGGCCCCCACGTCGGCGGCCCCGCCCGCCGACATCGCACAGGGCTCCCTCGCCTACGTCCTCTTCACCTCCGGATCCACCGGGCAGCCCAAGCCCGTGGCGGTGGGCCACGCCGGACTGTCCGCACAGGTCGCCACCCTGGCCGAGCGCTACGGCCTGACCTGCCAGGACGCGGTCCTGCAGTTCGCGGCCCCCGCCTTCGACGTCAGCCTGGAGGAGGCCCTGCCCACCTGGTGCACGGGTGGCGCGGCCGTCTTCGTCAAGGACAACGTCCTCTCGCCCGCCGAACTGGAGCCGTTCCTCGCCGCGGAGCGGATCAGCGTCGTCAACCTGCCCACCCCGTACTGGTCGCAGTGGGCCAAGGACCTGGAGCGGGCCCCCCGGCCGCTGCCGTCCGCACTGCGCCGCGTGGTGATCGGCAGCGACGCGGGCCGCACCGCCGACCTCACGCGCTGGACGGCGGCCGGCCACCCCCCGGTGATCAGCTGCTACGGCCTCACCGAGTCCACGATCACCGCCACCTCCTACGAGCCGGCACCGGCCGAACTCGCCGCCTTCACCGGCGACGAGCTGATCCCGCTCGGCGAACCCCTGGCCGGCGTACGGGCGTACGTCCTCGACGAGGAACTGCGCGAGGCACCCCCCGGCGCCGCGGGCGAGCTCTATCTGGCGGGTTCCTGCCTGGCGCGCGGCTACCACGGCCGACCGGGCCTGACCTCCGAGCGGTTCGTCGCCGACCCCTTCGCCGACACCCCGGGCGAGCGCATGTACCGCACGGGCGACCGGGTCACCCGCACCCCCGGCAGCGGCTCGCTCGTCTTCCTCGGGCGCGCCGACGACCAGGTCAAGATCCGCGGCCACCGCGTCGAACTCAAGGAGGTGGAGGCGGTCGTGGCCGCACACCCCGACGTCGTCGACGTGGTCGTGCGCGCCGTCGCGGCGGCCGGCGGACCGCAGCTCGCCGCCTGGGCCGCCGTCACGGCCGGAAGCCCCCTCACCCCCGACGAGCTGCGCCGTCATCTTCTGGCCAGGACGCCCGGGTACCTCGTGCCGGCCGTGGTCACCTTGATGGAGCGGCTGCCCCGTACCCCCGGCGGCAAGCTCGACCCCAAGGCGCTCCCGGCGCCCGCCCTCCGATGAACCCGCACCCCGCGGACCCCGTCCGCGACCAGACAAGGAACGCACCCGTGTCCGTCACCACCGACGAGTCCACCACCGACGAGTCCCCCCAGACCGATCAGGCAGCGCAGCACCGGCGCCGCAGGGACTTCCGTCTCTTCATGTCCTCGCACATCTGCAACGAGCTGGGCGGCAGCATCACGTACGTGGCCCTGCCGCTGATGGCGGTGCTCACCCTCGACGCCTCGGCGATGCAGGCGGGTCTGCTGTCCGCCGCGGAGCACGCGGCGTTCCTGCTGCTGGGCCTGCCCGCCGGGGCCTGGGTGGACCGGATGCGCAAGCGCCGCGTGATGATGGCCGCCGACCTCGCACGCGCCGTCCTGCTGACGGCGCTGCCGGTGGCCTACCTGCTGGACCTGCACTCGATGCCACTGCTGTACGCGGTCGCCCTGCTGCTGGGCTGCGCCCGGCTGTTCGGCGACGTCGCCGACCAGAGCTATCTGCCGACCCTCATCGGCAAGGACACCCTGATCGCGGGCAACTCGAAGTTGGAGACCGTGCGCTCGGGGGCCGAGTTCGCGGGCCCCGGCGTCGCCGGCTTCCTGGTGCAACTGCTGGGCGCGGCCGGGACGCTGGCCGGCCAGGCCGTCACCTCGCTGGTCTCCCTGGTCCTGCTGGGCCGGATCGAGGCCCGGGAGGAGAAGCCGGAACCGGCCCCGCGCCGGCACCTGCTGCGCGACATTCGCGAGGGGCTGAGCTATGTCCTGAGCCACCGGATCCTGCGGCTCATCGCCCTGAACACGGCCGCGGTGAACCTGTTCCTCAGCGCGGTGATGGCCATCGAGGTGCTCTTCCTGACCCGGACCGTGGGGCTGCCGCCCGCGGCCGTCGGCTGGGTGCTGACGACGGCCACGATCGGCTCGGTGCTGGCAGCCGCCGCCGCGGACCGGGTGACCCGGGCGGTCGGCGCGGCGCGGCTCACGTGGCTGTCCCTGCTGGTGACCATGCCCTTCGGGCTGCTGCTCCCGCTGGCCGACAACGACTGGCGGATCGGCCTGTTCGTGCTCGGATCGCTCGTCCAGTCGGCCGGGGTCACCCTGTACAACATCTGCCAGGTCACCTACCGGCAGACGGTCTGCCCGCCGCACCTGCTCGGTCGGATGACCGCCACCATGCGCTTCCTGGTGTGGGGCGTACTGCCCCTGAGCGGCCTGCTGGCGGGATTCCTCGGTGAACTCCTGGGCGTGCGGGAGGCGTTGTGGGTGTGCGTCGCGGCCCTGGCGGCGGCCCCGCTGGTCCTGCTCTGCTCCCCGCTGCGGCGGATGCGCACGTTCGAGGACGACGCCCCGGTCGTCGGGGACGAGGCCACGGGCGCGCGGCCGGCTCAGTAGCCCATCCGGAAGGCGATGTGGGTGAGCTGGGTCCGGTTTACCGCGCCGGTCTTGCTGCGCAGCCGGCGCAGGTAGGTGTCGACCGTGTGCGGGCTCAGCCCCATCCGGCTCGCGATCATCCGGTAGGTGTCCCCCTGCGCGAGGTAGGCGAGGACCTCCTGCTCGCGGGGGGTCAGGGCGGGCAGCTCCGGCGAGCGGGCGGTGAGCGTGGTGTGCAGCATGGGGGGCTCCGGATCTCGGATCGAAGGAGGAGGAGGAGGGGAGCAGCGGGGCCCAGCACCCCCGGCAGCGGTGTGATCACTTTGGGGGTGATCGCACCGTTTCGGACGTCCGGGGACCTGAAGTGGCCGGACACCCGCTGCTGTTCATGGGGTCCAGCCTTTCGTCCTGCATATCCTGGCGCCAGGGGGCGGGCACCTCACCAAAGTGCCTGGCAGTAAAGCGACCAGGGGCGAAAAAGGCAAAGTGGGGCAATGCACATATCTGACGTGGCGCCGGATCCGAACAACGCCGATGTCGACATCGATGTCTACGGCTGGGTGCTCGAACACCGCACGGTGGACGTGGACGCGGTGGCCGCCGGTACGGGCCGCGAGGCGGACGAGGTGCGGCGCAGTGTGTCCCGCCTGCGCGCCTCACGCCTGCTGCACGTGAGCCCGGTCGACCCGACGGTCGCCTTCGCGGTGGCCCCGGACACGGCCGCGGAGCAGCTCGTCGCGCCTCTGGAGGCGCAGATCCGCGACCAGCAGCGGGCGATCAGCGGGATCCGCGAGGACCTGGGCCGCTTCCTGCCGCACTATCTGGGCCGCCGCTCCACGGGGGAGTCGCTGGAGGTCCTGGAGAGCCTGGAGGACGTGCGCGGGGCACTCAACCGGGCCTCCGTCAACTGCACGACCGAGATGATCAGCTCGCAGCCCGGGGGCGGCAGCAGGGTGCCGGAGGCGATGCAGGAGGCGCTGCGGCGGGACGAGACGATGCTCGAGCGGGGGATCTCGATCCGGACCCTCTACCACCACACGGCCCGCTTCAACGGGCCCAGCCAGGCCTACGTCGCGGCCGCCTCCGTCCTGGGGGCGCAGTACCGCACCGCGCACGAACTGTTCGGCCGGCTCATCGCCTTCGACCGCGAACTGGCCTTCATCCCGGTCTCCGACGGCAGTTGGGGCGCCGTGGTGATCCGCGAGCCGTCGACCGTCGCCTATCTGTGCGACATCTTCGACCAGACCTGGGACCTGGCCTCCCCGTTCTCGGCCGCCGCGGGTCAGGGGCTCGAGGAGGTGGCCCGGGAGATCCACGAGACCATCATCCGGCTGCTCGCGGCGGGTCTGAAGGACGAGGCCATCGCCCGCCGCCTGGGCATGTCGCTGCGCACCGCCCGGCGCCACATCGCCGACATCATGCAGGAGCTGGGGGCGGGCAGCCGCTTCCAGGCCGGCGTGGCCGCCGCCGCGCGCGGACTGCTGGACCTCGAGGATCACTTGGACGGCGAACCGGTAGAGCCTGCCTGACCGGGTGTCACGTGTTTACGTGTCTGTCATGGTCGGCGGGCGTGTCGCATGCTGCTGGGATGCGAGCTGTCGAGCCGCCGAACAAGAGGGGCACGTGATGGACATGCCGGATGAAGCCTGGGGACGGGCGGCCCCGCACCTGCGGGAGATCGTCCTGTTCCTCTCGGTCCACCTGGACCGGGCGCCGGGTGTGCTGTGGCCCGAGTACGACAACCCGGCCTTCGGTGATGTCGACGACGGTGACGACACCGTCGACAACGAAGAAGCCGAAGAAGCCGAAGAAGCCGAAGAAGCCGACGGGGCCGACGAGGCCGAGCACGCAGACGGCGCCGGGGCCGGCTCGGCGGGCGGCGGTGTGTGCCCGGAGCAGGTGGACCGGTTCACCGCCGAACTGGCCTCGCTGACCGGCCTGTCCGTGCGGCTGGACCGGGTGGAGGCGGCCGGGGCCGCCCCGTGCGCCGGTGTGGACGCGGCCTGGACCCGGCAGCCCGGGGGCGGGGAGCACCTGCTGATCCACCAGATCGCCGGCGCCGTGACCTGGCAGCTGACCGGGACCGGCGAGAGCGGCCGGCCGGAGTCCTTCCAGTGCCGGCTGCTGCCCGGCGAACTGCTGTACGTACCGGCCGGCTGGTCGCGTCGCCGCCTCGGCGCCCCGCGGGCCCGGTACGTGGCCATCTGCCTGGGCAACAAGGGCGATTGACGGCGCGAGAGGTGAAAAAAGGGGGGAGGGAGGATCGCATCGCGATCCTCCCTCCCCCCTTTTCACCACGACCCCTGGGGGCCGGTGGGATCAGCCACCCCAGGAGCTGTCGTTCGTGTCACGGTTCCGGTGGCCCGGGTTGCCGTTGACCGTCGCCACCTGGCCGTTGGGCAGGACGATGTGACGCGGCGTCTGCGTGGTGGTGCTGCTCTCGCTCCCGGTGGTGGTCGTCACGGTGGTCGTGGCCGTGTCGCCCTCGGCGGCCTGCGCGGCGCCGGCTGCGGGCAGCAGCAGTGCGGACGCGGCTACGGACAGGGCGAAGACGTAACGCTTGAGCATGGGATCCCCTGGGGTGCGAGCGGTCTGGTCGGGCGCGGGCCACTTCGTGGGCCGTCCGCGCCGGTCGGTGCAGGACCAACTCTGCCGTGCGGAAGGCCCCTCGGTGATCGATCAGGCTGCTCATCAAACTGCCTGGCGCGATGGTGAGGGGCCGCAAAACGTAATAGATCCGGACTATTCGCTCATGATGCCCGCGCCCACAGAGGCCGGAGCCTTCTGTTCGGCCGACGGTTCCGCGCGCTCCACAACACCCCGGCGGTCGAGCTGTCGCCACACCGGGAAGACCAACGGGGCCAGGGTGACCGTGAGGTACAGCGCCCCCGTGCCCAGCAGCGCCGGCACCAGCCCCGCCGCGTCCAGGGCCAGCCCCGCCCCGAGCATGCCCAGCGGCGTCGCCGCCAGGGCGACGGCGACCAGCAGCCCGAACACCCGCCCCCGTACCGCCTCGGGCACCCGCTCGTAGGCGACCGACATCATCAGCGGTCCCACGATCCCCGACCCGATGCCGGACAGGGCCAGCACCGCCAGCAGTGCCGCCGCCGGGGGCTCGGCGGCCAGCGCGGCACACCGCACCGCCCCGACCAGGACGAAGGCCCCGACGAAGACCGCACGCCGCGGCATCCGGTGCCCCGCCCAGCCGTACAGGGCCGCCCCGAGCAGCGCGCCGGCCCCCATGGCGGTGACCATCGCCCCGAACAGGGCGCTGCTGCGCAGCACCTGGGTCCCGTACGCCGGGTAGAGCACCCCGTTCAGCGCCCCGTCGAGGGCATTGGTCAGCATCAGGACCCCCACCATCGCGCCCAGCAGCCGGTCCCTGCGCAACTGGCTGATGCCGAAGCGCAGTTCCTGCGTGTAGGAGCCGTGTGCCTGCCCCTCGCCGGCCGGGCGCGGACGGGCCGTCGCCGGTACCAGGGCCGCCACGACGAGGGCGCACGACGCCATCGCCGCCAGGTCCGTGAACAGGGTGCGTACGGGGCCGACGGTCGAGATGAGCAGGCCGGCCAGCGGCGCGCCCGCCATCATGCCGATCCGGCGGGCCCCCTCGACCGCTCCGGTGGCCCGCTCCGCCGTGACGCCCGCGCGTTCCATCGCGCCGGGCAGGAGCAGTTGCTTGGCGGTGTCGGACGGGCCGCGGGCCGCCCCGACCAGGAACACCAGGACGATCAGGACGGGCAGCGGCAGGGCGCCCCAGGCGTGCATGAGCGGGATCAGGCCGATCGCCGCGGCCGTCAGCAGATCCGCTCCGACGCTGGTCGCACGGACGGGCAGCCGGTCGACCACCGGACCCGCGAGCACGGCGGAACACAGCAGCCCCAGCACCTCTGCGGTGGCGATGAGCCCCGTCCGGGTGCCGCTGCCGGTGCTGTGCAGGACGAACCAGGGCACGGCGACCAGGGTCGCCGCCATGCCGAGCGAGGAGATCCCGGAGGCCGCCACCAGGGCGCCCAGCGGGGTGCGGCGGCGCGATGACGCGGAGCCGCCGGGGTACGAGCTGGTCATACGGGGTTCCTTCCGGCACCGCCGCGCCGCCCGGCAGCCCGCGGTGGGGCTGCCGGGCGGCGTGGTGCCCGGGGATCGTCGGGTCAGCCGGCCATGCTCACGCGGAGGCTGAGCGGGCGCATGTCCGTCCACACCCGCTCGATGTGCGCGAGGCACTCCTCCTTGGTGCCGCCCACGCCCTGGTCGTGCCAGCCGAGCGGGACGGGCCGGCCGGCCTCCCAGAGGGAGTACTGCTCCTCGTCGTTGGCCACGACCAGGTACTGCTGCGGGGACGCGTCGTTCATGGTGTTCTCCTCGATGGATCGGGAATGCGGAAGGGTTGGGGGTGGAGCTGGGTGGAGCGGGTCACGCGGGCAGGGCAGCGGCCAGCAGTTCGGCCAGCACCGCGCAGTGCGGGGGGTCCACCAGGTCGTGGTGGTTGCCCGGGACGGCCGCGCGCAGGACCTCGCCCGCGCTGCGCGCGTGCCAGGCCGCCGGGTCGACCAGCGGGGTCCCGAGCTCCGGGTGCCGCTCGTCGACGGTGAAGAGGTGCAGTCCGACGGCGAGCACGGCCTCGGTGCGGTAGGCGGCGGAGGCCGCTCCGTTCGCCTCGGCGACCCGCAGCACCCTGCGCAGGGCCTCCGTGGGGGCGGTACGGGGGAGGGTGCCCTCCGCCCGGCCCCGGCGGACCAGGACGTCGAGCAGTTCCTCCTCGTCCAGTTCGCGCGCCGAGTCCGCGTCGATCCCGGCGGCCAGGCCGTACCGCAGCAGGTCCGGATCGACCGGCCCGGCAGCCGCAGCGGCCCGGTTCCCGGGAGCCGCCCCCGGCGCGGCCGCGTCGATCAGGCCGAGGAAGGCGACCTCCTCGCCGGCGGCCTCCAGCCGGGCGGCCATCTCGTAGGCCACCGTCCCGCCGAACGACCAGCCGGCCAGCAGGTACGGGCCGTGCGGCTGCTCCTCCCGCAGGGCGGCCAGGTAGCGCTCGGCCATCTCGGGCACCGACTCCAGCGGCCTCTCGTCGGTGTTGTAGCCCACCGACTCCAGACCGAGGATCCGCCGGTCGCCCCCAGGACGGGCGGACAGGTCCCGCACCAGGTCCCGGTAGCAGACGACGTCGCCGCCCCGCGGGTGGACGAGGACCAGCGGCGGCCTGGCCGAGTCACCCTCGGCCAGCGGGACCAGCAGCCTGGCGGCGGCCGCCCCCGCGTCCGGCAGCGCCTCGCACAGCAGCTCCACCGTGCGCCGGCGGAACACCAGGTTCAGCGGCAGCTCCACCCCGAACTCCCGGCGCACGGCCGCCATCAGGGCGAACGCCTTGAGCGAGTGGCCGCCGAGGGCGAAGAAGTCGTCCCTCACCCCGATCGGGGAGGTGCCCAGGGTCTGCTCCCACAGCCGGGCCATCCGCAGCTCGGTCGTGTCGCGCGGGGCGATCCGTCCCGCGCCCCCGCCGCGTGCCGCGTCCGCCGACGGCGCGGGCAGCGCCTTGCGGTCGAGCTTGCCGTTCGGGGTGAGCGGGAGCCGGTCCAGCGCGGTGAGGACCGCCGGGACCATGTACTCGGGCAGGTCCTGGCGCAGGAAGTCGCCGAGCTCGCGCACGTCGCCCTCCTCGTCCCGCCAGGTCACGTAGCCGGCCAGGACGGCGTCGACGCCCGTGCCGTGGACGGCCACGGCCGCAGCCAGCACCCGCGGGTGGCGGGCGAGCGCGGACTCGATCTCGCCGAGCTCCATGCGGTGGCCGCGCACCTTCACCTGGCCGTCGGCCCGGCCCCGGTACTCCAGCGTGCCGTCGGCGAGCCGGCGTACGAGGTCACCGGTGCGGTAGAGCCGTTCGCCCGCCCCGTACGGATCGGGAACGAACCGGTCCGCGGTCAGCGCCGGCCGCCCGTGGTAGCCGCGGGCCACCCCGTCGCCGCCGATGTAGAGCTCGCCGAACACACCCACCGGCACCGGGCGCAGCCGCGCGTCCAGGACGTGCAGCCGGGTGTTGGCGAGCGCCGTGCCGATCGGCACCGGCCCGTCGCCGACGGGGCCGGACAGCCGGTGGGCCGTCGACCAGACGGTGGTCTCCGTCGGCCCGTACACGTTCCGGACGGTGCCCAGCGCCGTACGCATCCGCTCGGCCAGGGCCGACGGCAGCGCCTCCCCTCCGCACAGCGCCCGTACGTGCGGCGCCCGCCACCCGGACTCCATCAGCTGGTGCCAGGTGGCCGGAGTGGCCTGGACGACCGTGACCGGCGCCGAGTCGAGCTCCTTCGCGAGCAGGGTGCCGTCCCGCGCGGTCTCGCGGTCGACGACCCGTACGGTCGCTCCGCACACGAGCGGGACCAGCAGCTCCAGCACGGCGATGTCGAAGGAGGCGGTGGTGACGGCCGCGACCGTGTCACCGGCCGTCAGCTCCAGCCTGCGGACCATGTCGCGGGTGAAGTTGGCCAGCGCCCGGTGCGGGACGGTGACCCCCTTCGGGCGTCCCGTCGAGCCCGAGGTGTAGAGCGCGTACGCCAGCTGCTCCGGCTCCAGCCGCACGGGTGCGGGGTCGGCCGGCGCGCTCCCGTCCGCGGCCAGGGCGTCGAGGTCCACCACGGCGACCCCGTCCGGGACCGGCGCGGCTCCGTTCAGCCCCGACACCACCATCACCCGGGCGCCGCTGTCCGCGAGCATGTAGCCGATGCGGTCGGCCGGATAGCCGGGGTCCACGGGCACGTAGAGGCCGCCGGCGCGCAGCACGCCCAGCAGCGCCGCCGGGAGCAGCACGGAGCGCTCCGCGCAGACCGCCACCGCGTCCTCCGGACCGACACCGAGCCGGGCCAGTTCCCGGGCCAGCCGCCCCGAGACCTCCCAGAGCCCGGCGTACGTCAGGCTCCGGTCGCCGTCGTCCACGGCGACCGCCCGCGGCGTGCGGGAGGCCTGCTCGCCGACGAGCACGGGCAGCGGCCGGTCGGCGGCGGGCTCGGCGGAGCCGATGCCCTCACCCAGGATCCGGCGCTCCTCGGCCGGACCCATCAGGGGCAGGGCGCCCAGCGGGGTCGTGGGATCGGCCGCCGCGGCCGTGAGCAGTTCGGCCAGCGCCGAGGTCATGCGTTCGACGGTCGCCCGGTCGAAGAGGTCGGTGGCGAACACGGCCTCGCCGCGCAGCGCGCCCCCCTCCTCGACGAAGTACAGCGAGAGGTCGAACTTCGAGGCACCGCTGGCCAGCGAGAGCGGCTCTACGTCCAGGCCGGCCGGCGCGGGCGGCGCGGCGGCCTCCTCGTCGAGCACCAGCATCACCTGGAACAGCGGGTTGCGGCTCAGGTCGCGCTCCGGCCGCAGCTCCTCCACGAGACGCTCGAACGGCACCTCCTGGTGGGCGTAGGCCCCCAGCGCCGTCTCCCGCGCCCGGTCCAGCAGCTCGCCGAAGGCAGGGTCGCCGGACAGGTCGGTGCGCAGCACCAGGTTGTTGACGAAGAAGCCGATGAGCGGCTCCAGTTCGGTGCGGTCACGGCCGGCGATGGGGGAGCCCACGGCCACGTCCTCGCCGCCCGACCAGCGGGCCAGCAGGGCCTGGAAGCCCGCCAGCAGCACCATGAACAGCGTGGCGTCGTGCCGGCGCCCCAGGTCGCGCAGCTGCCGCAGCAGCGGCTCGGGCAGTTCGAAGGAGAACTGCCCGCCGCGCCCGGACGGGGTGGCCGGCCGGGGCCGGTCGGTGGGCAGGTCCAGCGGCGCCAGGCCGCCCAGGCGCCCGCGCCAGTACCCCAGGGCGTCCGCGAGGGCGTCGTCGCCGAGGCGGTCGCGCTGCCAGGAGGCGAACTCGCGGTAGGAGACGGCGAGTTCGGGCAGCGACTCGGCCCCTTCGGCGGTGCGGGCCCGGTAGGCGGCGAAGAACTCCCGCCAGAACACCCCCACCGACCAGCCGTCGAAGGCGATGTGGTGGGCCACGATCACCAGCAGGTGCTCCCGCGCCGAGATCCGCACCAGCCGGGCCCGCAGCGGGCCCGCCGCCGTCAGGTCGAAGGGCAGCGCGGCGTCGTGCGCGGCCAGCTCCCGCGCCCGCTCCTCGGCCGCCGGCGCACCGAGCTCCGAGAGGTCGGTGAACCCGGGGGCGAACAGGGAGGCCGGACCGGGCACGACACGGGCCGCGAAGGCCCCCTCGTCGCCGCCTTCCGCGGTCTCCTCGATCCGCGAGCGCAGCACCTCGTGCCGGGCGACGACGTCCGCCAGCGCGCCCAGGGCGGCGGCGGTGTCGAGCTCCCCGGTCAGCCGCAGCGCACCGGGCATGTTGTAGTCGGGCCGGCCCGGCTGGAGCCGGTCCAGCAGCCACAGCCGCTGCTGGCCGAACGAGAGCGGGCCGGGGCCCTCGGGCAGCGCGGGGATCGCCGCTCCCGCCGCGTCCGCCGCGACCGGTGAGGCCAGCGCCCGGGCCAGGTCCTCGGCCACCGGGTGCCGGAAGATCAGCTGCATCGGGATGTCCAGGTCCAGCAGGGCGCGCAGCCGGGAGATGACCCGGGTGGCGCGCAGGGAGTGCCCGCCGCGCTCGAAGAAGTGGTCACGGACCCCGATCGGGCCCTCGCCGAGCACCTCCTCCCAGACCTCGACGACCGTTCGCTCCAGCGGGGTGCGCGGGGCCACGTGCTCCCGGTGCCCGCCGGCCGCGCCGGCCTGCGGAGCGGGCAGCGCGCGGCGGTCGGTCTTCCCGTTCGGGGTCAGCGGCAGCGCGTCCAGCACCACCAGCGCGGACGGCACCATCGCCGCCGGCAGGGCCGCGCGGACGAAGTCCAGCACGGCGGCCGGATCACCGCCGCCCTCGCGCCACACCACGTACCCGGCGAGCAGCCGGCCTTCGCCCTCGCCGTGCGCGGCGGCCACGGCCCGGGCCACGTCCGGATGACGCAGCAACGCGGCCTCCACCTCGCCCAGTTCGATCCGGTGACCCCGGACCTTGACCTGGTTGTCCCGGCGGCCGTGGAACTCCAGCACCCCGTCGGACCGCAGTCGCGCCAGGTCGCCGGTACGGTACATGCGCGCGCCGGGCGGCCCGTACGGGTCCGGCGGATAGGCCTCGGCGGTGCGTGCCGGATCGCCCAGGTAGCCGCGGGCCACCCCGCGGCCGGCGATGAACAGCTCACCGATCGCACCCCGGGGGAGCGGTTCGAGGTGCTCGCCGAGCACGAGCACCCGGGCGCCGGGCAGCGGCCGCCCGATGGGGATGCGGCCCGCCTCGATGTCGGCGTCCGTCACCACGTGGTACGTGGTGGTGTTCGTGCACTCCGTCGGACCGTACTGGTTGACCAGCCGCAGCCGCCCGGGCACGCCCAAGGTGTGGGCGGCGCGCGCCAGCCCGGGGGTGAGCGCCTCGCCGGTGGTCATCACCAGCCGCAGCGCGGGAGCGGGTTGCGTGACGGCGGCGACCAACGGCTCCAGCATGGACGGGACGATCGACAGCAGCGCCGTCACACCCTCGCCGTGCAGCAGCCGGGCCAGCGCCTCCGGGTCCCCGGCCTCGTCCTGCGAGGCCAGCACGATCCGCCCGCCGGTGGTCAGCGGGGCGAACAGGTCACGCACCGACGGGTCGAAGGTCAGCGCGGTACGGGCGAGCACCGCGTCCTGGGGACCGAGGCCGAAGGTGGCGGTCAGCGCCTCCAGGTAGCCGGTGACGGCTCCGTGCGTGACGGCCACGCCCTTGGGGCGCCCGGTGGAACCGGAGGTGTACAGCAGATAGGCCAGGTGCGCGGGGGAGGCAGGGACGGGCGGCTCCGTGGCGGGCAGCGCGTCCACCACGTGCCGCTCGGCGTCCAGGTCCAGGACCGGTACGTCCCCGGTCAGGTCCGCGGGAGCCCCGCCGGGCAGGCCCGCCGTCAGCACCAGGTGGGCGCCGCTGTCGGCGAGGACCGTCCGGACGCGCTCGGCCGGGTGTCCCGCATCGAGCGGCACGTAGGCGCCGCCGGCCTTCAGCACCGCGAGGACGCACACCAGCATCCGCGGGTCCCGGCCGGCCAGGACGGCCACCCGGGTCTCGGGGCCGGTGCCGAGCTCCCGCAGGCGGTGGGCCAGCCGGTTGGCGGCCGCGTCGAGCTCCGCGTAACCGAGGGTGCGGCCCTCGCAGGTCACGGCCGGGGCGTCCGGCCGCAGCCGGGCCTGCTGCGCCACCAGGGAGTGCAGGGTCCGCGCCGCCGACGCGTCCGTGCGCGGCGCGGACTCCTCACCGAGCAGGGCGGCGTGCTCCTCGGGCGACAGCACGTCTAGCCGGGACAGCGGCGCGTCGGGGGTCTCGGCAGCCCCGGCCAGCAGCCGCAGGTAGTGCGCGCCGAACCGCTCGACGGTGGCCCGTTCGAAGAGGTCCGTCGCGTACTGGACGGTGCCGGTCAGTCCGCCGGGGTGCTCGGTCATCGCGAGACTGAGGTCGAACTTGGCCGTCCCGTTGGAGGTGTCGAGGCTCTCGACCTCCACACCGTCCAGCGGCAGGGCGGCGAGCTGCTCGGGATGCAGCTGGAACAGCACGTCGAACAGCGGGTTGCGGCCGAGGTCGCGCTCCGGCCGCAGCTCCTCCACCAGCCGGTCGAACGGAACGTCCTGGTGCTCGTAGGCGGCCAGCGCGGTGCGGCGCACCCGCCCCAGCAGGTCACCGAAGGCCGGGTCGCCGGACAGGTCGGTGCGCAGCACGAGGGTGTTCACGAAGAAGCCGACGAGCGGCTCCAGCTCGGCGCGGTCGCGGCCCGCGATGGGCGAGCCCACCGCGATGTCGGCCTGGCCCGTGTAGCGGGCCAGCAGCGCCTGGAAACCGGCCAGCAGCACCATGAACAGGGTGGCGCCGCGCTCCCGGGCCAGCGCGCCCAGCCGCTGGGCCAGCTCGGCCGGGACCTCGAAGACGAAGGCGTCGCCCGCGCCGGAGCGCACCGGCGGCCGCGGCCGGTCGGTGGGCAGCTCCAGGGCCGGGAGCCCGGCGAGGGCCGCCCGCCAGTACGCGATGCCCGCGTCGGCCTCCCCGCCCGCCAGCCGGCGCTGCTGCCAGTACGCGAAGTCCCCGTACTGGAGCGGCAGTTCCGCCAGCTCCGGACGCTCGCCGCGGCGCAGGGCCGCGTAGGCCCCGGACAGCTCCCGCCACAGCACCGGCATCGACCAGCCGTCGCCGACGGTGTGGTGCAGGACCAGGACGAGGAGGTGCTCGTCGTCGGCGACCCGCACCACGCGGGCCCGCAGCAGGGGCGCCGAGCCCAGGTCGAAGGGGGCGGCGGCGTCCGCGTGGGCCAGGCCGAGCGCCCGCGAGCGGGCCTCCTCGCGGGGCAGGCCCCCCAGGTCGGTGCGGACGGGGACGAAGACCTCCGGCGCCTCCACCACCTGGACGGGGCCCGACGGGCCCTCGGTGATCCGCGAGCGCAGCACCTCGTGCCGGGTCACCACCGCGCACAGCGCGGCGTCCAGCGCGTCGGCGTCCAGCGCGCCCCGCAGCCGGGCCGCGACGGGGATGTTGTAGTCGGGCCGGCCGGGCTGGAGCTGGTCCAGGAACCACAGCCGCTGCTGCGCGAACGACAGCGGCGCGCTCTCCCCGGCCGGCCGGGCGCCGATCGCGGTGACCGCGGCCGCCGCCGGAGCGGCGGTGCCGGGGCCGTCACCGCGCAGGGCGTCCAGCGCCGACGCGAACCGCTCCAGCGTGGGGTGCTCGAACAGCAGCCGCAGCGGCACCCCCGTGCCCAGGCGGGCGCCGAGCCGGGACACGGCGCGCGTGGCCCGCAGCGAGTGGCCGCCCAGGGCGAAGAAGTCGTCGTGGCGGCCGATCCGCCCGGTGCCCAGCACCTCGCCCCACACGGCCGCGGCGAGCTCCTCGGCCGCGGTCGCCGGCGCCGCGAACTCGGCCCGGAGCACCCCCTCCTCGGGGGGTGCGGGCAGCGCGCGCCGGTCCAGCTTGCCGTTCGGTGTCACCGGCAGCGCGTCGAGCGGCACGATCACCGAGGGCAGCATGTACGCGGGCAGCCGCTCGGCGAGCGCCCGCAGCAGCTCCGGCGGCTTCGCCACCCGGCCCTCCGAGGGCACCACGTAGCCGACCAGGCGCTGCTCGCCGGGGGTGTCCTCGCGGACCACCACCGCGGCGTGTCCGACCCGCGGGCTGCGCAGCAGTTCGGCCTCGATCTCGCCCGGCTCGATCCGGTGGCCGCGGATCTTGACCTGCTGGTCGCTCCGGCCGAGGTAGTCGACGGTGCCGTCGGGGCGCCGCCGGGCCAGGTCGCCCGTGCGGTACATGCGGGCGCCCGGGGCGCCGTACGGGTCGGGGGTGAACTGCCGCGCGGTCAGGCCGGGGCGGCCGAGGTAGCCGCGGGCCACGCCGCTGCCGCCGACGCACAGTTCGCCGACGGCGCCCTGGGGCACCGGGCGGCCGCGCCCGTCCAGGACGTACAGGCGGGTGTCGTCCAGGGCGGTGCCGATGGGGACCCGGCCGTCCACGACGGCGCCGGCGCGGGGGTCCAGCCGGTGGTGCGTGGCGAAGGTGGTGGTCTCGGTGGGCCCGTAGGCGTTGACGAGGACGGTGTCCGGAGCCTGCTCCAGGGCCCGGGCGAAGGAGTGCGGGGAGGCGGCCTCGCCGCCGGTCCACACCTCCCGCACCCGCGTCAGCAGCTCCACGCACTCCTCGACCACCAGGTTGAACAGGGCGGCCGTGAGGAACATCGAGGTGATCCCGTGCTCCTCCACCAGCCGGGCCAGGGCGGCGGTGTCCACCCGTCCGGGCGGTGCCACGACCACCAGCCCGCCGGACAGCAGGGGCGCCCACAGTTCGTACGTCGAGGCGTCGAACGACAGCGGGGAGTGGGCCAGCACCCGCCGGTGCGCGGCGCCGAAGGCGGTGTCACGGGCGAGCGCCGCCACGTTGGCGTGGGTGACGCCGATGCCCTTCGGCTCGCCCGTGGAACCGGAGGTGTACATCACGTAGGCCAGCTGGTCCGGTGAGCACGGCGGGTACGGGACCCGTGCGGCGGCCGCGGGCCCGTCCGCCGGGGCCGTCGCGTCGAGCACCGGAACGGGCGAGGTGCGGACCGCCTCGTGCTCTGCCGTCGCGGGATCGGCGAGCAGCAGGCGGGCGCCGGTGCGCTCCAGCATCCAGTGCAGCCGGGCGACGGGGAACCCCTCGCCGAGCGGGACGTAGAGCCCGCCGGCCTTCAGGACGGCCAGGATCGCCACGGGGAGGTGGACCGAGCGCTCCATCAGCAGGGCGACCGGGGTCTCGCGCCCCACCCCGGCGGCGGCCAGCCGGGCCGCCAGCAGGTCGGACCGGGAGTCGAGTTCGGCGAAGCTCAGGCGGTCGGCGCCGCACACCACGGCCTCGGCCCCGGGGGTGCGCCGGACCTGCTCGGCGAACAGCTCCACCAGGGAGGCCGGGGCCAGGTCCGGGCGGGCCGTGCCGTGCCCCTCGGCCGCGAGCCGGGCCGCGGTCGGGGCGGAGGGCAGCAGCTCGGCCAGGGGACGGTCGGGCTCCTCGGCGGCGCAGGACAGCAGCTCCAGGTAGTGGCCGAGGACGAGTTCGGCCGTGGCCCGGTCGAACAGGTCGGTGTCGAAGACCAGCGAGCCGGAGCAGGTCTCGGCGCCCTCGGAGACGAAGACGCTCAGGTCGAAGAGGGAACCGCCGAAGTCGGTGCGGACGGCCCGCGCGTCCAGGCCCGGCAGCCGCAGCCCGGCCGTCTCGTCCTGGGCCGACGCGAACGTCACCTGCACGAGCGGGTTGCGGTCGCCGACCCGCTCGGGGCTCAGGTGCTCCACCAGCCGGTCGAAGGGCACCTCCTGGTGGTCGTATGCGTCCACCGTCGCCCGGCGGACCCGGCCGAGCAGCTCACGGAAGCCCACCTCGCCCGACAGGTCGGCGCGCAGCACCACGGTGTTGACGAAGAACCCGACGAGGGGCTCCAGTTCGACCCGGTCGCGCCCGGCCACCGGGGTGCCGACGGCGATGTCCGTGCTGCCCGCGTAGCGGGCCAGGGTGGCCTGGAAGCCGGCCAGGAGCGTCATGAAGAGGGTGGCGCCGGCGCCCTCGGCGATCCCGCGCAGCCGGGTGGTGAGGCGGGCGTCGAGGGTGAACTCCAGGCTCGCGCCGTCGCCGCTGCGACGGGTGGGACGGGGCCGGTCCGCGGGGAGTTCGAGGGCCTCCAGCCCCGCCAGGGACTTCTCCCACCAGCGCAGCGATCCGTCCATCGCGCCGCTCGCGAACCTCTCGCGCTGGGTGCGGGCGTACGCCTGGTAGTCCAGGGGCAGCGGCGCCTGCGCCGGGGGCCGCTGCGCGAGCAGGGCCGCGTAGCCCTCGGACAGCTCCTGCCACAGCAGGCCCATGGACCAGCCGTCGGTGGCGATGTGGTGGACCACCAGCACCAGCAGGTGGTCCTCGGCGCCGAGCCGGATCAGCAGGGCGCGCAGCAGCGGGCCGGCCGCGAGGTCGAAGGGTCTGCGGACCTCCTCCCGGGCCAGGCCGTGGGCCCGCTCCTCCAGTTCCGCGAGGGGGGCCTCGCCCAGGTCCAGCACGGGCAGCGGGACGGTGGCCGGGGCGGGCAGGACCACCGGGTGCGGGAGGCCGTCGCGCTCCTCGAAGACGGTGCGCAGCGGTGCGTGACGGGCCACGACGGCCGTCAGGGCGTGGCGCAGCGCCTCCGGGTGGAGGCGGCCGCGCAGCCGTACGACCTCGGGGATGGCGTAGCCGGGGGTGCCGTCCGCCATCCGGTCCACCAGCCACATCCGCTCCTGGGCGAACGAGGCGACGGGCTCGGCGTCCGGCCCGTCCGCGGCCGGAGCGGGGACCGGCGCCGGCGCGGTGGCCGGACCGGCCGCCGTGTCGTCCAGTGCGGCGCGCACCCGGCGGCGCAGCAGTTCACGGGCGGCGGCCAGGCGGCTGTCCGTGCCGGCGGCCGGCAGGCTCTCCTGGGTGGTCACGAGGTCTCTCCCTGAAGTACGAGTGAAGGAACGGCGGTGTCGGTGGCGGCGAACGGGGCCGGTTCGGCCTCCAGTTCGGCCAGCAGCACCGTTTCGACGGCGATGGCGAGGGCGGCGACGGTCCGCTGCTCGAAGAGGGTGTGCAGGGGCAGGTCCAGGCCGAGGGACTGGCGCAGCCGGGCCGCCACCCGGGTGGCGCTCAGCGAGTGCCCCCCGAGGGCGAAGAAGTCGTCGTGGCGGCCGATCCGCGGCGCGTCCAGTACGGAGGCCCACACCATGGCGACCAGTTCCTCGGTCTCCCCGGCGGGCGGCTCGTAGCCGGTGGCGGCCGCCGCGGCGGGAGCCGGGAGCGCCCTGCGGTCGAGCTTGCCGTTCGGGGTGACGGGCAGCCCGTCCACGACGACCAGCACCGGCACCATGTACTCCGGCAGGGAGCGGGCCAGTTCGGCGCGCATCCGCTCGGTGTCCGGCGCCGGGTCCGCCCCGGCCTCCGGGACGACGTATCCGACGAGCCTGCGCTCGCCCGGGACGTCCTCGCGGACGACGACCGCGGCCCGGCCGACGCCGTCCAGGTGGCCCAGCGCCGTCTCGATCTCGCCGAGCTCGATCCGGAAGCCGTGGATCTTCACCTGGTCGTCGGTGCGGCCCAGGTACTCCACCGACCCGTCGGCCCGGTGGCGGGCCAGGTCCCCGGTGCGGTACATGCGTGAGCCCGGCGGGCCGAAGGGGTCGAGCGGGAAGCGCTCGGCGGTCAGGGCCGGGCGCCGCAGGTATCCGCGGGCCAGGCCCGCGCCCGCCAGGAACAGCTCGCCGGCGACCCCCACCGGCACGGGCCGACCCCGCGGGTCGAGCACGTACAGCGAGGTGTTCCAGATGGGCCGGCCGATGGGCACGGGCCCGACGTCCTCGCGCAGGCAGTCCCAGTGCGTGACGTCCACGGCCGCCTCGGTGGGCCCGTACAGGTTGTGCAGGGGCACGTCGAGCACATCGAGGAACCGGTTCTTCAGCTCCTCGGGCAGGGCCTCGCCGCTGCACACGACCCGCCGCAGCGACCGGCAGCGGCCCGCCCCGGGATCCTCGACGAACGCCGCCAGCATGGACGGGACGAAGTGGACGGTGGTGACCGACTCCTCCTGGATCACCCGGCTGAGGTAGGCGGGGTCCTTGTGCCCGCCGGGCTCGGCCACCACCAGGGTCGCGCCGGTGATCAGCGGCCAGAAGAACTCCCACACCGACACGTCGAAGCCGAAGGGGGTCTTCTGCAGCACCCGGTCGTCCGCACCCAGCCGGTACCGGTCCTGCATCCACAGCAGCCGGTTGACGATGGCCGAGTGCTCCACGACGACGGCCTTGGGCCGCCCCGTCGACCCGGACGTGTAGATCACGTACGCGGGGTGCGAGGGCCGCGGCGCCGGCCCCGCCGCGGCGGGGCCGCCGTCGTGGACGGCCCCCGGATCCAGCCGGGGCAGCTCCGCCGAGACCGGCAGCGCCGCCGCCACCGCGTCGTCCGCGAGCAGCAGCACCGGCCGGGCGTCGGACAGCAGGTACGCGATCCGGTCCGCCGGCAGCGAGGGGTCCACGGGAAGGTAGGCGGCCCCCGCCTTCAGCACGGCCAGCAGCGAGACCACCATCCCGGTGGAGCGGTGCAGGGCGACCGCGACGATCTCCTCCGGACCGGCGCCCCGGGCGCGCAGGATCCCGGCCAACCGCTCGGCCCGGGCGTCGAGCTCGCCGTACGTCAGGCGCTCGCCGCGGAAGACGGTG
Source organism: Streptomyces sp. NPDC058157 (assembly GCF_042884105.1). Classification (NCBI taxonomy): domain Bacteria; kingdom Bacillati; phylum Actinomycetota; class Actinomycetes; order Kitasatosporales; family Streptomycetaceae; genus Streptomyces; species Streptomyces sp. NPDC058157. Next base: position 36,537 of record NZ_JBHVUQ010000001.1, on the reverse strand, counting down.
GCCGGGGCCTCGGGCGTCCGGGCCACCTGCTGCTCGAACAGCTCCACCAGCGTGGTGTCGGGGACCGGTACCGCGGTGCCGTTCCACTCCCGGATCAGCCGGTGCTGCTCCGCGGACAGCAGGTCCACCTCCCCGACCGCGGTGTCGGGGGCGTCGGCGACGGTCGTGAGCAGCCGCTCCAGCGCCTCGCCCAGGCTGCGCGCCGTCCGCGTGTCGAGGACGTCCGCCCGGTGGTCCAGGTGCAGCCGCAGTCGCTCCCCGGGCAGGACGATGAGGTTGACGGTGTAGTGGGTGGCGTCCGAGCCCTCCACCCCGGCCAGCCGCGGCCCGCCGGCCAGGTCCCGCATCGACTCCAGGTCCAGCGGGTAGTTCTCGACGACGACCGTGGTGTCGAAGAGGGCGCCCAGCCCGGCCGCCCGCTGGATGCCGGCGAGTCCGGCGTGCTGGTGGTCCATCAGCTCCGCCTGCTCGTCCTGGAACCGGCCGAGCGCGGCCAGCAGCGGCTCGTCCTCGCGGATCCGGAACCGCACGGGCAGCGTGTTGATCAGCAGGCCGACCATGTCCTCGATGCCCGCGACGTCGGCGGTGCGCCCGGAGACGGTCCCGCCGAACACCACGTCCTCCCGCCCGGTCACCCGGCCCAGCAGCATCGCCCAGACGCCCTGGACCACGCTGTTGAGGGTCACGCCCGCGGTACGGGCCCGCGCGGTGAGCCGGGCCGTCAGCTCGGCCGACAGCTCCACCGGGACCCGCTCGGGCAGGGCGTCGATCCGGTTCGGATCGGCCGCGCCCAGCAGGGTCGGCTCCTCCAGCCCGGCCAGCGCGTTGCTCCACGCGGTCTCGGCGGCGCCGTCGTCCTGGCGGGCCAGCCAGTCCAGGTGCGCACGGTACGGGACCGCCTCTGCGACCGCGCCGGATTCGGCGGCCGGGGTCCGTTCCGCGTATCCGGTGAGCAGTTCGCGCAGCAGCACCGCCGAGGACCAGCCGTCCCAGACGATGTGGTGGTTCGTCATGACGAGGCGGTGCTCGGCCGCGCCGAACCGGACCAGGGTGAAGCGCACCAGCGGCGGCCGCTCCAGGTCGAAGCGCCGGGCCCGGTCGGCCGCGAGCAGCCGCCGCCACTCCCGCTCCCGGTCGGCGGAGCCGAGTCCGCCCAGGTCCACGGCGTCCCACGGCACCTCGACGGACTCGACGACGACCTGCGCCGGCCCGTCCAGACCCCGGTCGGTGAAGGCGGAGCGCAGCGCGGTGTGGCGGCGCAGCAGCCGGTCGCAGGAGGCCCGCAGGGTGTCCTCGTCCAGGGCGCCGTCCAGGGTGAGGACGATCTGGCCGGTGTAGGCGTCCATCGCCCCCGTGTCGAAGGCGGAGTGGAAGAAGAGTCCCTCCTGGAGCGGCGAGAGCGGCAGCACGTCGCAGAGCCCGGCGTAGCGCGCGGCCAGGGCGTCCGTCTCCGGCTGCGTCAGCCGGACCAGCGGCAGGTCGCGGGGGGTGAGGCGGCGCGGTCGGGGCGTGCCCGTCCAGCCGGCCAGCAGGCGCAGGGCCTCGCCCCAGGCCGCCACCAGGGCGTCCGCCTCGGCGTCGGTCCACAGGTCCGCGGGATGGGTGACGACCGCGGTGAAGGCGGGACCGCCGGAGCCGTCCACGGCCATGGCGTCGATCTGCAGGGCGTGCTCGACGGGCATCGCGGGATCCACCTCGGCCCGCAGGCCGCCCGCCTCGGGGGCGGGGCTCCACGGCGCCTCGCCGCCGCCGGCGAACCTGCCCAGGTAGTTGAACAGGATCCGGGGGCGCGGAAGCCCGGACAGCTCTGCGGCGGCTCGCGGATCGAGCCTGCTCAGCAGCCCGAAGCCCGTGCCGTGGTCCGGTACGGAGGCGACCGTCGCGTGGATCCGCGCGACCAGTTCGGCGAGCGCGTCGCCGCCCCGGGCCGCCGCGTCCATGTCGAGGCCGTCCAGGTCGAACCGGACCGGGTACTGGGTGGTGAACCAGCCCACGGTGCGCGCCAGGTCGTGCCGGCCGGTGCGGTCGACGCGGCCGTGGCCCTCCAGGTCGACCAGCAGCGACCCCAGGGCGCTGCCGGGGGAGCGCAGCCGGTGGGCCGCGAGGACCAGACCCGCGAGCAGCACCTCGGCCGGGCCGGTGCGCAGCGCGCCGGGCACCCCGGCGAGCAGCGGGCCGGCGACCTCGGCGGGCAGGTCGAGCGTCAGCGTGCGCGTGGCGCCGGCGGTGTCGCGCACCGGGTCGGGGATCCGCTGCCAGGGCTCCCGCGGGTCCGGGACGTCCCCGGAGCCCTCCAGCGTCGAGCGCCAGAAGGGGAGCTCGGCCTGCACCTCCGGGGAAAGCGCCCGGAGTTCGAGATGGTGGGCCCACGCGCGGAACGAGGCCTCCCCCTGCGCGGCCGGCAGCGGACGCCCGGCGACGGCGGCCTCCCAGGCCGCGGCCAGGTCGGCCGCCAGGATCCGCCACGACACCCCGTCCACCGCCAGGTGGTGCACGCACAGCAGCAGCCGGTCCGCCGCCGCCCCACCGGTGTCGAAGCGCACGGCCCGGAGCATCACCGATGCCGCGGGGTCCAGCTGTCCGGCCGCCTCCCGGGCCGCCTCCGCCATGATGGCGGCGCGGACGGATGCGCCCGACCCCGCCACGTCGACGGTGTGGAACAGCCGGGACACGTCGACCGAACCGAGCTCGCCGACGGTGCACAGCGGGCCCTCCGGGCCGGCGGTCACCCCGAGGCGCAGCGCCCCGTGCCGGTCCACGACCGACTGCAGGACCCGTACGAGCGTGGGATCGTCCGCGCCCTCGGGCAGGGTCAGCACCATGGACTGGCTGAACCGGCCGATGGGGCCCGGCCCGTCGAGGAGCCAGCGCATGACGGGTGTCGCGGGGAGCGGACCGCATTCCGCGACGGCCGGAGCGGCGGCGGCCGCGGAGCTCCCGTGGCCGGGCTCGCCGACGGCCGCCGCGAGGGCGGCCGGGGTCTTGTGCGCGAACACCTCGCGCAGGGTGAAGGAGAAGCCCCGGGCCCGCGCCCGGCTGGTCAGGCCGAGGGCGGTGATGCTGTCGCCGCCGAGCTCGAAGAAGTTGTCGTCGGGGGTCGCGGTGGTGCCGAGGGCCTCGGAGAACAGCTCAGCGAGCGCCAGCTCGGTGGCGCCGTACGCACGCTCGGGGCGTTCCCGACGTTCCACGACCTCGGGTACGTGCAGCCGCGCGCGGTCGACCTTCCCACCCGGGGTGAGGGGCAGCCGGTCCACCGCCACGAAGGTGCGGGGCACCATGTAGCCCGGCAGGACCCGGCCCAACTCCGCCGCCAGCGCGTCCGGTTCGGGCACCGGGCCGCCGTCGGCCGGCGGTGCCACGAAGGCGACGAGCCGGCGGGTGCCGCCCGCGGGGGAGTGCACGACGACCGCGGCCTGCCCCACCGAGGGCTGCCGGCCGAGCACCGCCTCGATCTCACCCAGTTCGATCCGGTGGCCGTTGATCTTGACCTGGCGGTCCACCCGCCCCACGAACTCCAGTTCGCCCCGCGGCGTCCAGCGCACGAGGTCGCCCGTCCGGTACATCCGCGCCCCGGGCACACCGGAGAACGGGTCCGGCACGAAACGGTCGGCGGTCATGGCCGCGCGCCCCGCGTACCCCTGGGCGAGACCCGCACCGGCCACGCAGAGCTCGCCGGTCGCTCCCGGCGGCAGCAGCCGCAGCCCCCGGTCGACGACGTACGCACGGTGGTTGGCCATCGGGCGGCCGATCGGCGGGATCCGGCCGTGCGAGGGCGCCACCACCCGGTGCATGGTCACGGACACGGCCGCCTCGGTGGGCCCGTACGCGTTCCAGACCTCGCGGCCGTCCGTCGCCCAGCGGTCCACGGCGTCCCCGGACGGGGCCTCACCGCCCGTGGACAGGAACCGCAGCGCCGGCAGTCCCGCCGGATCCAGCAGCGGCAGGAGGGCCGGCGGCAGGTCGGCGACCGTCACCGCCTGCTCGGCGAGCAACGCCTGGAGCCGGTCGACGTCGACCCGCTCGGCGTCGGTGGCCAGGACCAGGGTGGAACCGCTCAGCAGGGAACCGAACACGTCCAGGACGGACACGTCGAACGACAACGAGGCGAACCCGAGGAACCGCTCCGCGCGCCCGGACCCCTCGGAACCGCCGCACAGCGCGAGGTGGCCGCGCACGAAGTCGACGGCCGCCGCGTGCGGGACGACGACGCCCTTCGGCTCGCCCGTACTGCCCGACGTGTACAGCAGGTACGCGGCGGACGCACCTGGCACCGGTACCGACATCCGGCCCGGCGCAGCCCCGTCTGCCGGCGCACCGGCGTCGACCACCCCCGGCAGGTCGTGCGGCAGCCGGTCGCGGCTGCCCGGCCCGGCGACGACCGTGCGCAGCCCGGCGTCGCGCACGATGTACGCGATGCGCTCGGCGGGCAGGCCGGGGTCGAGCGGCACGTAGCAGCCGCCCGCCTTCAGGACCCCGAGCAGGGCCGCGACCATCGACGGGGAGCGCTCCACGCAGACGCCGACCGGGGTCCCCGGCGCGACGTCCGCCCGCAGCCGGTCCGCGATGTCCTCGGCCCAGGCGTCGAGCTCACGGAAGGTGACCTCCTGGCCGGCGCAGACGACGGCGGCCCGCTCGGGGCTGCGCTGCGCCGCCTCCTCGAAGAGGGCGTGCAGCGTCGCGTCCCCCGCCCCGGGGCCGACGCCGCCCTCGGCGAAGACGGCGAGCCGCTCCTCGTCCTCGGCGGTCAGGAAGGGCAGCGAGCCGACCGCGTCCCCGTCCTCGGCCGAGGCGAGCGCGACCAGGAACCGGGTGAACCGCACCCGCAGCGCGTCGAGTTCCTCGCGGTCGACGTCGGCGGCGTCGCCCTCGGCCTGCACGGTCAGCGGGCTGTCGCCGCCGCGGTCGTAGACGTTGAGGGAGACGTGCTCCACCGGGCCGACCGAGAGGTTGTGCGCGAAGGCGGGAGCACCGGCGAAGGACAACTCGTAGTCGAAGGACATGAGGTTGACGGCGGCGTCCCACAGCCGGGGTCCGGTCCCGGTGAACTCCTCGATCCGGTAGCGCTGGTGGCGCAGGGCCTCCTTGATGCCGGCCGAGGTGGCGCGCAGCAGCTCGCCGACCGTCGTGTCCGCGCCGACCGCCAGCCGCAGCGGCAGCACCTTGGAGAACATGCCGGGCGTGCGACGGGCGTCCGGGGTGGTGCGGCCGGTGACCGGCAGGCCCAGGACCACGTCCTCGGTGCCGCCGGCGCGGTGCAGGTGGGCGGCGGCAGCGGCCATCACCAGCGCCGACCAGCGCGTGCCGTGCCGGCGCGCCGCCTCGCGCAGGACGCGGGCGTCGGCGGGGTCGAGGTCCCCGCTCACCCGCACCGTCGTACCCGAGGCGGGCGCCGGAACCCGGCCGGTGAACGACACGGGCTCGGGGGAGCCCTCCACCCGGCCCCGCCAGAACTCCCCGTCCGCCGCGCACCGCTCGGAGCCCGCGTACTCCTCCTCCTCGGCCACGATCCGCCGCCACGGCGCGCTCTCGAAGTCCGGCACGGGCTCGCCCGCGACCAGCGCCGAGTACACCTGCGCGGTACGCCGCGCGAGGATCGAGCCGGTGACCCCGTCCGCGACGAGGTGGTGGTAGCCCTGCATCCAGCGGAAGGCCGCCGGACCGGTCCGCACCAGGAGGTACCGGCACACGTCCCCGGCAGCCAGATCCGTCGGCCGGGCCAGCTCGGCGCGCATCAGCCGCTCGGACTCGGCGTCCGGGTCCGGGTGGCCGCTGACGTCGACCGTCTCCATCCGCAGCGGCGGCGGCCCGGCGGGTATCTGGTGCACCACCCCGTCCACCTCGGCGAAGCGCACGCACAGCGTCTCGGTCCCGGCCACCATCGTGCGCACCGCCTCGGTGAGCAGCTCCGGATCCACCGCCCCGCGGATCTCCAGGTACTCGGCGATGGTGTAGTCGAGGCGGGTGGGGTCGAGCTGCTGCGCGAACCAGACGCCGTTCTGCGGCGGGGTCAGGGGCAGCGGCCGGGGGTCGTGAGTGGCCATGCGGTGGTCAGTCTCCTCAGTCGGATCGGTCGATCAACGACGACGTGAGGCCACTGTCCGCGACGGCCGGACGGTCCCGAAAGTCCCACAAACACGCTTCTTGACGAGCCCCGACGAGCCCGGAGAAAACCCCGGTACCGCAATCCCGTGACACCCGGAAGCACGGCACGCGGCCCGGGCGAAGGAGCCGACGCCCCGGCCCTACCGTCCGCGCCCGAAGACGTGGAACACGAACTCGACGCCGGCACGGGCGACGCCCTGGGGCAGGGTGTCGCGGCCGGTTGCCGCGCCGATCAGCGTGCGGCCGACGGTCACGCCGGCGACTTCGGCGCCGAAGCCGGTCCATCCGGCGGCTTCGCCGGCCTTCCGCCGTACGGTAACGGTGGAGTCGTTCGGGCTGGGGCCCGCAGAGTTCACCGCGACCCGCGACGAACGGAACAGCGAGGGGGATGTGCCGCTGATCGAGGGCGCCGACCCGGCGTACGCCCCGGGCTCGCGGCTTCCGGGTCCGCCCGGTCCCCGCGCCTCTTCCGAGCTCACGGTCCCCGCCGCCACCCCCGGCATGCAGGAACACACCCTGAACCGGGTGCGCCACCGCGACCACTACCTCGACCTGCGCACCCTGGCCGCCGCCGGCCGCGACTGGCTGACCACCCCGCGCCCCGTCTACGAGGCGGGCTCGTCGTTCAGGAACGACCCGCTGCCCTCGCTGGCCATCGCCCCGGCCCACGACGTCTGCCAAGACCTCTGCAGGACGATCAGGCCCTCGCGTGAAGCAGAACGGTGGCCTTCCCCCCGGGCCCGGTCGGCTCCGTGTCTCAGGTCAGGACCGCTCGTCTTCGGGGGAGCCGAAGTTGCCGTAGCCCTTCAGCTCGTGTGCCGTGCGCCGGCTGCCGTCCGTGGGGAACGGCTGGTCCTCAGCCTCGCGGCGCTCCTCGGGCTGCCCGGCGTCCGCGGGCCGTCGGGGCTGCTGGGCGGTGGTGGGCGGCTGGGGTTCGGCGGCGCGCCGTTTCATGCCCCACCACACGGCGCCGACGAGCAGGATGACGATGATGACGCCGAGTGCCGAGGTGAACACGGCACCCGTGGCGCTCATGGCGAGCGCGTCGGATGGGTTGATCACGGAGCTGTTCCTTTCGACGGGCACCGCCACGGGGCCCCTTGGGCCCCGTCGGCCGTTACGTTCTCGACGTCGCGGCTGCCCGCCGGGTGGGAGACGAAACGGCACCGCCGCTTCCCCGGCCAGGTCTGACCCCGCCACCACTGCCCCGGCGTTGCACGGCGGCACCGGTCGCTCACCGGTCCCCTACGCCGTGCTGCCTGGCTCGACGGCGACACCCTCGCCCGCAGCCGCTTCGACACGGTCACCGGCTTCGACGCCGGCTCAGGGAGGGAGGCAGCGGTGGGAGTACCTGCCGCCGCGCCGGAACGACATCTGCACCACGCCGCCACCGGCTCTGTCGTACTCATCGCGTACGGCGAGCCCCCCCCACGACTGCACGACGGTCGCCGCGCTCGACCGAACGGCAACACCGTGCGCGCATTCGACCTGCGCACCGGCGCGCCGCGCTGGACGGCCGCCATACCCACCGGCTGTACGCCGGGGAAGGGGTCCGCCGCGCCGAAGCAGATCCTCGCCCTGTGTCCTGCGGCACTGAGGCCAAGCTCGCCTCCTTCGACCCCTCCGACGGCGGGGCCCGATGGACCGTGGCCCTCGACGCCCGGCGGACCGCATGCGCAGGGCGGCCAGGTCATGGCCCTGCTCACCTCCTGCAAGTACGGCGAGCACCTGTACGTATACGACGCGGCCACGGGCGACGAAAAGGAGGACCGTGCCTTCCGCGAGCGCATCGGCGGCGTCGGCGACCTGTTCCCCTACGAAGACCTCGTCATCGGCGTCCGGACCGGAGGGAGAGCGTTGGGCCCTTCTCCGCGTACGAGCGCTGATGACGCCGACGCGCCTCGCCCGGGCCCTCGTGAACCGGGGCGGGTCCACCACCCAGCGGCGTGTCCCGGCCCGTTGAGGCGCCCGGGACGGTGTTTGCTGGAGACCAGGAGGCCGATCTAGGGGCCGCCCGCACCGTCAGGAGCCGGGACCATGAAGTTCGCACAGATCATCGACTTCGAGACCGACCGCATCGACGAGGTCCGCGAGCTGCTGCGCGGGTACGAGGAGCGGGCCCGCGCGCAGCAACGGACCGGGACCCCGGTGGGCCGTACGCTGCTGCGGGACCGTGCCCATCCCAACCGGTATCTCGCCGTGGTCGAGTTCGACTCCCCCGAGGCGGCCAGGGCCAACAGCGACGCCGCCGAGACCAATGAGCTCGCGCAGGCCCTCGCCGCGTTGATGACGAGGCCGGCCGCCTACACCGACTGCGACGTCGTGGACCGCCAGAGCGCCGGCTGATCGAGCCCGGCCCGGCACGGGGCCGTACCCCGTGCCGATCCCGGTGCCGGTGAACGCGGTCCGGCGGGCGGACGACGGCCGGGTGCTCGTGCCGGGGCCGAGCCGGACGAGCGGAGGCTGTGGGTGGCCACGCGCGGCGAGAACAGCGGTGTCGGGCTGGCCTGTCTCGCTCCGGCCCGGCCCGAGAGGGAGCTTCGCTCCCGGCTGAGCTGCCCGCCCCTGGTGGGGCAGCAGGCGGGCCACCTGAAGCCGATCGTCCGCCGCGACGCTGCGGCCCGGCTGCTGCCGGGAACCTGACCCGGTGGCTGGCCCCGGGCCAGGACCCAGAACGGCACTGCCCGGGTTGCCGGTCCGGGGCGGGCGGGTGCGGGGGCGGCGGTGGGCACAGGGCCTTCCTGGGGTGGTGCGGAAGAGGTCGCCCCTACGAGAACGCACGCTCGAATGCGAGGCCGGGCGTGAAGCGCGCCCCACTCGGTGCGCAGAGGGTTCTCAGCCTGGGCGACCTGGGTCGTTCCTAGAAAATCCTGGCCGCGGACTCGGCGCCGGAACCTACGCTGGGATCCCCTACAGACCATTCGGGAGCAGCGTGCCGACGTTCGTCTACCAGATCACCAAGTACGACCCCGCCGACCGTGACGAGCGCGGTCACTACACCGGAGACGAGGACCCTGTCAGTGACCACGGGCCGGTTGAGGAGGCGTACCTGGCAGCAATCGCCGCCTTCGCGGAGGCGGCAGGCATCGACCAGCTGGAGATCCGCGAGCCACAGCTCGGGGGCTTCGCCCACTTCGGCCTGGAACCACCGATCGACGGCTACGGCCTGGCCGACTTGTTCCCGGCCGGGTTCCACGACGGCGCTCTGGTGCCGATAGCCGCCGGCCTGGAACTCGTCCGGTCGATGCTCCGCGACCACGGCCTCTGGTGCCGATTGGAGGCAGGAGGAGGGTTCACCGTGCACGTCGGATGGGACCAGTACCTCTACATCGGCAGCGACCTGCCCTGCGAAACGGCACTGGCCCGCACCAGCGCGCTCGGCCTGTTCCCGGAACGGCTGGACGCCTCTCCGTACGACTTCGTCCCCGACGACCCCGCGTACGTGCAGCGGCCGGCCGACGCCGACTTCTGGGCCCGCCTGTGCTGGACCGTCAATGCCTACCGCGCGGTGTTCCTGGAGGAGCTGTTCGCCGGCAACGCCTCCCGGTGGCACCGCCTGACGCGCGACAACATCGACAGCGTGCGTTCCCGGCTGGCCCCACGCGCACAGCTGGCAGTCTGGCCAGACCTGCTTACCGACGTCGACGAGGCCGTGGCCGCTCTGCCCGCCGAAGGCCTCGTGGAGATCGTCTGGGAGGACGAGGACGGGCGGATCGCGAGCACGGTCGTGGACGAGACCGACTTCGACGCGGTAACCGCCCGGCTCGCCGGCGCGCGTGCTGCCGGCGTCGTATCCATGTATGCGGGTGAGGATCTGCCGCTGTTCACCGCTGTGCTGCCCGACAGCGACGGCGTTCTGCGCGCTCGCTGGCAGACCGTGCCGACGCCCAGCGACCGGGACTGGGCGTTCCTGAAGACCCTGCGGCGCGGCCAGGTCGTCACCGGCACCGTGACGACCATCGCCGACTTCGGCGTCACCTTCGTGGACATCGGCGGATTCACCGCAATGATCAACATCCCAGAGTTGTCATGGCGTCCCTTCGACCAGCCGTCCGATGTCGTCAGCGTCGGCCAGGAGGTCACAGCCGAGGTCCTCGACGTCGACATGGTCAGGGAACGGGTACCGCTGTCGCTCCGAGCAGTGCAGGAAGACCCGTGGCCACAGGTGGCGCAGAGGACCGGCCAGGTGGTGACCGGGCCGGTCACCAAGACCGTGCCGTTCGGAGTCTTCGTCCGCGTCGAGGACCGAGAGGACGGCCTCCAGGGACTCGTGCACACCAGCGAGCTGGATGAACCGTTCGGAGACGCCGTCGAGGTCGGTGACGTCCTCACCGTGAAGATCATCGACGTCGATCTCGTGCGCCGTCGTATCACCCTGTCGCAGGTCCAGGCTCGTACCTCTGCCGCAGACAGTCGGCCCGGTCACTGACGGCGACAGGAATCGGCTTCGGGGCCTGTACTGCCTGCGACGATGCCGGCCAGTTCCGGTCGTCCGCTCGAGTACTGCGCCGGGCTCGCCGATGGCCGTCAGGTTGCGGCGCGGCCGCGACCCAGCTACGCGCCTGCGACGTTCCGGAGCTGCGTCAGCCTTGGTCCGCTGGGCGGACGAGAACGTGCAGCGTGCCGATCGAGGCACGGGGGCCATGCTGGTCCACGGGTTCAGCGACCCCCGCCCGGTGCGGTCGGCCGTCCGTGGAGCGGAGCTCTCCTTCGTCAACGACTGCATGACGTGGCTGGCCCGTACCGTGGGCGGAGACCTGCCGGTCTGCGCCTTCGCCCCGGACGACCGCCCGGACTCGCGGCACAGTGCGATGTTGATGTTCGATCACGGGGCTTTCGGCCGCCCAGGACCGGCCGCCCAGGCCGAGTACCTGGCAGGCAGGTGCGCCGACGCGCTTTCCCTTGTCCTCCAACCGCCGGTCGTGCCGTGACGGCTGGGGTTGATCCCCAGCTCAGACCCGGTGCGACGCCTCGTTGACCGTCACGAGAAGGTAGCCGAGAAGATCAAGGTCTCGTTCCGGTTCGTCCCTCGCGAGGAATGGTTCTCCCAGGACACCGAGGGCCTGTGGGCGACGCCGCTCGGCGATGACACGGTGTGCGTGCAGAACATCCCGTTTCTCTAGAACGGGGTCGCCGAGAGCGATGTAGTGCGATACCAGACCGACGCCGACGCACTCCACTGGGCTGTCGGGCAGGTCAGTTCGTCCGGCAACTGCACGATCCGTGTGCTGCCCGTGCCCACCGGTCCCCTGGGACGGAGTCCGCAGGCGGTGCATCAGCGCCTTCAGTGTTCGAGCTCGGAGGCGAGGTCTTCACCGAGGACTTTCCCATGGTGGCCTTCACTGCACCGGCAGGCGCGGACTTCGCCGGGATCAAGGCTCTCCTGGTACAGGGGCAGACAGAGGGATGGTGGTACTACGAGGTCGGATGTGGCACCGACGAATGGTGGAACGCCTGAGCCTGCCGCCCATCTGATTCGTCGAGGCTTGATGCCGACCTCGTGATGTGCGGGTCGGGCGTATGACCCGCCTGTGGCGAGGACGCGTCGGACGTCACACCGGCCCTGCCGTGCCAGCGTTGGGCTGGCTTCCGGGTAGCCAGGGGTATGCCCCGACCCTGACGCTTAACCCAGCGACGATCTATACGGTCCACGTCTACGCCAGGGGCCGAGAGGAGTCCCGAGCGCGGTACGAAGCCGCTATGGTCCGCGAGGAATGGGGTCTCCGCGAGGGGTTCGAGGACTACGTAGCCGTCTTCATCCCTGCTCGAGAGCAGGCCGGCGGGGCCGCAGGTTGAACAACAACCTCGCTGCCTGCGACTCGTGAAGCGGGGTGGAGCCGTCGGGCGCATGGGGTGTCGCAAGTCAGGACCAAGTGCCGCCGCTCCCGTAGATGAAAGACACCTCATGCGGCTGACGGGTCAAGTTGACCTTGGTCAGCCGGCTGCAAAGGCGGCTATCAAGGTGTCCACTCGGACTTCCAGTTCGGGCGTCAGAGCCCCGTTCACGGCCAGCCTGAACTCATCGCCGCCGACCTCGCGGGCAAGCCGAATCTCGACCTCGCGGTGCTCGCCGACCAAGGGATACGAATACCAGCCGTCGGTCGCTTCGATCGCCAGTGCCACCGTCTCCCAGTCGGTGGCATCGAATTCGTAGCCCACGTAGTGCGACAGCAACTCCAGGAACGACCGCAGGTTGCGTTCCCAGATCCATCCACCGACCTCTGCCATGGCTCCCCTCAGTGCTCAGGAGGACAGCCTGTCATGAGCCGCGACCCCGGTTGATCACTCAGCTGCGGTGGGGGCAGGAAACGCGCTGCACGCGTCCTGGGCCACCCGGTTCTGAAGGCAGTGGTGGAGTTGACCGTCTCGGCAGGGTTGGTGACGGCTTCACCCGGGTTACTGATCTGTTCACCCGGGGGTCGCGTCACGTCGGGGACGGCGGCGGCGAGTTGGGGTATGGAGCGGATGAGAGCGACGTCCACCTGCGCGGCACCTTGTTGCTGCACAGCCGCAAGGTCGCTCGCGGGCAAGCCTGTTGAGTGCTGGAGGCCCCGATCCAGCCGGTGGCCCTGAACCAGGGCCACCGCACGTCCCGTGAACACCAACCGGCACCTCCGGACACGTTCGCCGGGCGGCGGCCTGCGGTCACGTGGAGCCACAGCCGCTCCGTGGGACGGCTGGGGGAAGGCACCGCACGCGCCTACGCATCTGCTACTTCAAAGTAGGTAAAAGCCGGGTAGATGCCGGTCTTTAGGGCTGCTAGAGTCCGCATGCGCTGCTCCGGACAGAGCGGCGAGATGGCCGGTCCGAATCCCAGGCCCACCGAGCGGCTTACATCCGCGAGGCGGGCAGCCGTCGCGATGCCGTGGCAACTCCGCACCGACGATGCCCGTGCGCGTCTTCCGTTCCGTGCCGCCCCTGGCGCCCGCGCCGCCCCCGGCGGAGCCCACCTCCGCGCAGCGCCCTCCGCCTATCACCCATCAGATGGGAAGGCCTACATGAACGCAGGACTCATACGCCGCTTCGCCGCAGGCAGAGCGATCTTCCTCGGTGCCGTTCTGGCCCTGGCCGTACCGGGCGCCGCCTACGCCAACAGCGTGAGCGTGACGGTGAAGACCCCGGGTGCCACCAGCGGTCCCGCATCCGCCAACTCCGAGGTATCGAGCCACGGGGACTGTTCCAGCGGCCTGATCTCAGGCGGTGGGATCAACCAGGCCATCGGTACCGGTTCCAGCGTGAACGGCAACCACGTCAACGGGACCTCGCCCAGCTCCGACGGCACCACCGAATTCACCGGTTCCACCGGCGTCGTCGGCACCGACGTGACGCACTGGCTCGGCATCGGTGGAAGTGGAGGCCAGGTCAACGCCTCCTTCTCCACCACCCCTTACGCGATGTGCATCACCAGCAACCTGATCAACCACACCCAGGTCGTGATGAACAAGGCCAACACCCCGACGGCCGGCGCGACCAAGGGACTCGTCACGGCGACGTGCCCGGCCAACACCCGCCTGCTCGGTGGCGGGGCCCGCACCACCCCGGGCAACACCGGAAGCTTCAAGACGATCGCGAGCTTCCCCACCTTCAACAACTCCGCGCACTCCTTCGGCGCGAAGGCCGCGGCGGACGGAGAGACCAACCCCGACTCCTGGTCGGCGGTCGGCTGGGACTCGGGCGCCAACAGCGCCGATCACACCTACGCCTACGCGATCTGCAGCGGAAGCGGTATCGGCATCAGCGGCACCACGGTGAAGGTCCGCCACACCGAAGTCAGCGGCCCGACCACCGGGAGCACCGGCCAGACGGCGACGGCCGGCTGTGGCCAGGGTGACGGGAACCTGGTCAGCGGCGGCGCCGCGATCAGCGGGGGCAGCGTGACCACCACCGACTTCACCGGTCCGGCCTCGACCGGCGACCACCTCAACGGAGCCTTCCCCAGCACCTCCGGCGGTGCCGCGGTCAGTGACGGAACCACCACGGCGGCGTACTGGACGGCCTCCGCCCACACCGGTGGCCAGTCCTCTCCCGGCACCTACACCGACGCCTGGGCCCTGTGCGCCAACGACGGCATCTGAGGCAGCCGTTGCCGGCGACCGGACGCAGAGCGGACGCCGACCGGACGACAGCCGGACCGCAAGCGACCACGCGCACGAACACACGAGAGAGACTCCCATGAGCATGAAGACCCGGCGGGCCACCGCCGCAGGCAAGGCCCTCTTCCTGACCGCCCTGCTGACCATCGCGGTGCCGGGTACCGCGCACGCCAAGACCGCCGACGTCACCGTCGTCAGCCCCGGCCCCACCATGGGCCCCCCGACCCCCTTCACCGGAGTCTCCTCCCACGCCGACTGTCCGGACGGGCTCGTCTCCGGAGGCGGGGCCGACCAGGCGATCGGCAGCGACGAGATGTCCAACGGCAACCACGTGATGGGCATGGTGCCCAGCGCCGACGGCGCCGCCGAGTACGTCGACACGGCCGGGGTCGTCGGAACCGACGCAGCGCACTGGATGGCGTTCGGCGGGAGCGGGAGCCGCAGCAGCGACGCTTTCTCCACCACCCCGTACGCGATCTGCCTGAGCAGCAACCTGATCCGCCACACCCAGGTCGTCATGAACAAGGCCCAGGGGCCCTCCAGCGGGCTGTCGTCCAAGCTCGTCACGGCGACGTGCCCGGCGGGCACGGTCCTCATCGGCGGCGGGGCCCGCACCACCCCGGCCAGCGTCGGCAGTCTCAAGCCGATCGCCAGCTTCCCCACCTTCAACGACGCCGACCACCACTTCGGCGCGATCGCGGCGGGTGACGGTGAGCGCGACCCCGATGCGTGGACGGCGGTCGGCGGGATCGGCGGCGGCCGCGGCGCGGACAACATGACCTATGCCTACGCGATCTGCAGCACGGACGACATCGACCTCAAGCACGTTTCCACGACGGTCCGCTTCACCGAGGTCAGCGGCCCGAACACGGCCTCCACGGGCCAGACGGCGACGGCCGGCTGCACGCGCGGCGACGGTCAGCTGATCAGCGGGGGCGCCGCGGTCAGCGGCGGGAACGTGACCACCACCGACTTCAGCAAGGCCACCTCCGGCGGCCCCCACCTGAACGGCAGCTTCCCCAGCGACGCCGCCGGCACCCCGGCGGCCGATGGGACCGCGAACCCGTCGTACTGGACGGCAGCCACCCACAGCGGCGGTTCCCCCTCCGCGGGCAGCTACTCCGACGTCTGGGCTCTCTGCCTGGACGTACGGCACGGCCACAAGGGCTGATACCGCAGAGGCCCAGGCCGTGACGCCGGCGGCTTGGCTGCCGAAACCGCCTTGGCCGTCTGAGCACCGGTCGGAGGCTGCGCCGGCGCTGTTGTCGAAGCATCCGCCGCGGCCGCCGTCGCCGTCGCCTCGTCCGCCGCTGCAGCCCGCACCGAACGCCCAGGAGGTGCCGTCCACGGGGTTCGGCACGGATGCGCCGGCCCCGCCCGCTGCGGGGCGGGCTCCCGTCGCCTGAGTCGTCGGCCCATCCCGGGGTGGGCCGGTACAGCTTGCCCGCGACACCCTCGCCGGAGGAGCCTGGGCGACCGGCGCTGCCGGTCTCGGCTGCGGCGCTGTCGGTTCCGTCGGCTCCGGGCCTGGCGGTGGACACCTTGATCCACCGCTCGGTGACGTCCTTGGTGGTGCCGCCCAGGGCCTGGTGGCCCGGTGCCCCGGCGGGCGTTCCCCGTGCCCGCGCTGCCTCCGGCGCCCTTCTGGACGACCCGCACACCCGCACACACCGTTGGCCGACCACGTCCACCTCGGTGACGATGGCGGCGCCGGCGCTCCCAGGGGCTGACGCCGGCCGCCCCGGAGGCGCCGCGCACTGGTTACGTCTCGACGCCGTGTGGCTGGTCCTGGGCGACGCCGCCGCCGACGAGGACTGCCCGCGAATGGCGCGCTGAGGGCGGCAGGGCTCACATCCCCCCGGTTGGTCGGCACCCACCTTTCCGACCTGCGAGTTCGCACCCTGCACGATCCAGGATCCGCGCGCTGGCACGGGTATGGGCAAGCCCCGCAATCCCGCTGCGGAGAAGCCGCGCCGGCCTCTGGCAGCCGCGTTGCGCCGCGACCGTTCGCGGTGCACCGGTGGGACGGTGGGGCTGCCATCCGGGGGTGCGGGCGACGGCCTCTTCGGTGCCGGGCCAACGGTAGGATCCGCGCTCGTGGACGACATACGACAGGCAACCGTCACCTTCAGCGGGACCCTTACGCGGGAGGAGTTCGACGAGGCGGTTGCGGCGACGGGGACGTTCCGGCGTGTCAGGTGGCTCATCCTGGCGGCTGCCGTGCTGATGGCGGCCCTGGGCCTGAGGCCCCTGCCCGACGGCGGCCCGGTCAACGGCGGTCTGCTGACCCTCGCCGTGGTCTACGGGGTGCTCGGCCTGTTCCTCCCCCCGCTGCTCACCGGCCGCGCGTTCCGTGCCGACCAGGCCAAGGGAGAGAAGCAGGCCACCATCGACGCCGCCGGCTTCGTCGTCGTCCGCGGCGGTGTCGAGCTCGTGCGGGTGCCGTGGCGCAGCATGTACCGCGTCCACGAGACGGAGCGGGTGTACGTCGTGACAGGCCGCCTCGGCTGGAAGGCAGGCCTGATGATCGTGCCCAAGCGGCTGCTCGCCGGAGCCGGCGAGGCAGAGCTGGTGGGGGTGCTGCTGGAGACCCGGGTCGGCCGGTCCAAGGCCCGCCGGGCGTAGGGCGGTTCGTCCCGCGTGGTTCACCAGCCTCTGCGACGGCGCGGAATCCGGGCCGTCGTTCCGCGGCGCAGCCTGGCCACTCGCCACGGCGAGGCCGCCACCGTCCGCCTCGCCGGACTGCACCTCGCCGCCGTCTTCATCCGGCCGGCAAGGTGATCCGGAGCGGAGGCACTGCCCGGCGGGCGGTCACGGCCCGTCTCGTAGTCCCGTTACGACAGGTGACGGGAGAAGAAGGTCCCCACCCGGCGCCGTACCTCGGCGCGTGTCACCGCGGGGTCGCCGGTGCCGACGAGCGCGTTTCGCGCCGTCGCCGTCACGAGACCGGAAGCCTGGAGTCGAGGGACGAGCGTGCCGTAGTCGGTGAAGGCCCAGTGGTTCGAGTCGGGGAGCAGCACGCGGAGGCCGGGAAGTCCCGCCCAGGACGATTCGATCCGGGCGGTGCCGTCGAACCCGTCGGTGCGGAACAGCAACAGCGGCTGGCCGAGCCGGTCCAGGACGAGCCGGAGGTCCGCGATCCGGGTGTCCACCATCGTGCGGAAGGTTGCCGGGTCCGGTGGCCCGAACAAGACGGTCGTCCGCAGTCCGGTCGGCAGTTCCACCTGGGAAGCGTCGCCGGGGTGGTCGACGAGGACGACCACCCGGCCGTGGCTCGCCAGGTCCTCGGCGAGGGTCGTGCCGAGCGTGCGTGAGTCCCCGCCGCCCGGTGAATACACCAGCACCGGCCGTCGCCCGGGCAGCGGCGGCGCGCCCGCGTGCCCGTGGGTGAGGACCCCGCCCCAGTCCGCCGTTCCGGGTTGCGGCAGTCCGGGATGGACCGGCCCGCCTCGACGCCGGGGGCGCCGGCCGCCTCGGCGGGCCGTCAGGGCCCGTCCCGGGCCGGTCATCTGCTCACCACCCGGCGACCGGTCAGCCGCACCGGCGTGAGCTTCATCCAGTGGCCGGCGGCGCTGGCCGGCAGCGTCCCGGGTCGGCCACGAGGTGGTTCACCGGGTGTACGGCCGGACCGGCGGAGTGGAGACGGCGGGGTGGAGACGGCGACCCGTCCGATGCCCCGCATGCACAGCAGCCGACGACACTCCCGCTCGTCGAGGACGCACACCGCGCCGCGCAGGGGGCGGCTGTGCCCGTCCCCGGCCTGAGCCGAGCCACGGCCGGCCAGGTCCTCGACGCTGGTGCCCAGGGCGTCGGCCAGACGCACGAGGGCAAGGCGGCGCCCGAGGTCCGTGCGACCGGCAGCCGCCGCGGAGCCGGCGGACTGACGGGAAAGACGGGGGTCGACCCCGCCGGTGACGCGCGTCCTGCCCCACCCTGCGTCCCGGTGCGAAGCCCCCGTTTCCCGAAGAACGGAGAACGGGGGCGGAGCTTCGTGAGATCGGATGCGCTCAGGCCGAGGCCGTCGGTGAGGAAGTCGCCGAAGCTGCCGTACGCGGTCACGGCCTGGTCCCGGAACGCGGTGAGGTGGGTGGCCGCGGCGGGCGTCAGGCGAGGGCGAGGAAGAGCTTCTCGAGTTCCGCCTCGGTCATGGGGGCCTGGTCCGGGTCGGCTTCGGTCATGCACTGGCGCATGCCGCTGGCGACGATTTTGAAGCCGGCGCGGTCCAGGGCCTTGGACACGGCGGCGAGCTGGGTCACGACGTCCTTGCAGTCGCGTCCGGCCTCGATCATGGCGATGACGCCTGCGAGCTGACCCTGGGCGCGGCGCAGCCGGTTGAGGACAGAGCTGACTGCGTCGTCGTCGACTTTCACCGGTTGCCTCCTGATCCTGGTGTTCTCCTTCCAGGGTACCCCAGGGGGTATCGGGTCCGGGGGTCAGGCTGCCCGGAGTGCGGAGAGGGCGGTGTCGAGGTCGCCCCGGTGGGGGCGGTTGTGGGGGAGCCGGGCGAGCAGGGCCGCCATTCCGCAGGTGTTGGTGAGCGCGGAGTAGACCAGGCCGCCGGCGACGCCGGCGGAGGCGAGGCGGAAGGAAGGGCGCAGCCGGCCCAGCGCGAGGCCGGTCAGGACCACGGCGCCGGCGGAGAGGCGGACCTGGCGTTCCATGTCCCAGGTCGGGCGCCGGGCGCCCTCGGGGCGGTGGAGGGCGTGGCCGCCGGCTGTCCAGGCCGCCGTACCGCCTGTGAGGGTGGCGGTGGCGATGCCGTGGGCGGCGAGGCTGCGACAGGCGCTCAACGAGCGCGCGCCGGAGGCGCAGACGACGAGGAGCTCGCCGCGCCGGGCGGCGGCGCGGATGTCGGAGAGCGCCCGCCCGAGGTGGTCGAGCGGGATGTTGAGGGCGCCCGGAAGGTGGCCGGTGGCGTACTCGCCGGGCGTGCGGACGTCCAGGACGGTCAGCTCGTGGAGGCGGGAGCGGGCCTGGTCGGGGTCGAGGGCGCGGGGGGTGTTCATGGGGCGGCGTTCCGTTCTTCTTCTCCGAGGCGCGGTCGGGCACCTCGCACGTGAGGGGTGACGGGTGGGGGCGGGCGGGTCAGCGGAGCGAGTCGACGAGCATGAGCGCGGCGACGCCCAGGAGCGCGACGGCGAAGATCCGCTGGAGGACGGGACCGGAGACCTTGGCGGCGAGGCGCCTTCCGTCCCAGGCTCCGAGTACCGAGGCCCCGGCGAAGGGGGCGATCACCGCCCAGTCGAGGGGGCTGTGGGTGCCGCCGCGTGCGGCGAGCGCGGCCACGGAGTTGACGGTGATGACCAGGAGGCTGGTGCCCACGGCGGCGCGCATGCGCAGTCCGAGGACGGAGACGAGGGCGGGGACGGCGAGGAACCCGCCGCCGACGCCGAGGAAGCCGGTGATCGCGCCCAGTCCGGCCCCGGCGCCGGCGGCCCGCGCGGGCCTCACGGGAGCCGGCGCCCGGTCGGGTCCGGAGGGCCGGAGCATCCTGGCGGCCGCGGCGGCCGCGACCACGGCGAACGCCGCGGTGAGCAGCGCCGGGGGCAGGCGGTCGGCCACGGCGCCCGCGGCCATCGCGGGCAGGATGCCGGCCGCCGCGAACAGCGCGCCGGTCTTCCACCGGACGTTCCCCGAGGTGGCGTGGGTGTAGAGGCCGGTCATGGAGGTCGCGGTGACGATGATCAGCGAGGCGGTCGTGGCCGCGGCCGGGGTGAAGCCGAGGAGGTAGATCAGTGCGGGAACGGCCAGGACGCTGCCGCCGCCCCCGAGCGCTCCGAGAGCCAGGCCGACGAGAGCGCCGGCCGCGAGGGCGAGGACGAGGGCGCTCACGCTATCCGGCCGCGGCTGCCCCGCGCGTCGACGACCGGCAGCCCGCCCGACGCCCAGGCGCTCATGCCGCCCTTGACGTCGACGGCCTGCGCCCCGCGCTTGGAGAGGATCGCGGCGGCCTGTCGGGAGCGGTGCCCTGAGCGGCAGATCACCACCAGCGGACGCCCCTGGGCCGCGGTCGGCAGAGGGGCTCCACCGGCCAGCGCGGAGAGGGGTGCGTGTACGGCGCCGGGAGCGTGGCCGGCGTCCCACTCGGCCCGCTCGCGCACGTCGAGGAGGACGGCGCCGTCGGCGGTGCGCCGGTGGGCCTGGTCGGGGGTGAGGCGGGTGAGCCTGCGGTGGAAGAGGGGCATCCGGGTTCCTTCCGGTTCTCGGGCGGAGCGGGGCGGTCGTGGTTCAGGGGGCGGCTGGGGCGGGTGCAGCCGGGCCGGCGGTGAGGTCCAGCCCGGCGGCGGCGGCCGCGGCGTCGAAGGAGTCGTCCACGGCGACGACGTCGCGGCCCGCGGCGTCCAGCAGGGAGGCGGCGATGGCCGCCCGCATTCCGCCCGCGCAGTGCACCCACACCCGGCCGGCCGGTACGTCGGCCAGACGGCGGTGCAGGTCGTGGACGGGGATGTGCACGGAGCCCTCGATCCAGCCCGCGGCCCGTTCTGAGTCCCGGCGTACGTCGAGGACCACGTCCGGGACGGGCCGCCGGGCGGCGAGGTCGGCGAAGGTGGCGCGGGGGAAGGAGCTCGGGGCGCCGCCGGCGGGCAGCCACTCGTGGACGCCGCCGGTCGCGGCGGCGGCGGGGCGGTCGATGCCGACGCGGGCCAGTTCGCGCTGGGCGGCGGCGAGCTGCCCGGGGGATTCGGCGAGGAGGGTGACGGGCTTGCCCCAGGGGATCATCCAGGCGAGGTAGGTGGCGATCTTGCCCTCCGCCTCGAAGTTGAGCGAACCGGCGACGTGGCCCTCGGCGAACGCGATCCGGTTGCGCAGGTCCACCACCCACTCCCCGGCGGCCAGGCGCTCGGCGATCCCGGCGGCGTCGGTCCGCGCGGGCGCGGTCAGGTCGAGCTGCGCGGGGCCTGCGGCATTGGCCGGGCCCATGTGCGCGTAGTAGGCGGGTACGTCGTCCAGGCCGGCGAGCAGGGTGGCGACGAAGGAGTCGACGTCCTCGACCAAGGCCGCGTTGCGGCCCTTCTCCTCGCCGATGGTGGTGGAGCCGCCCTCGGACTGGGAGGAGGAGCAGAAGCTGCCGAAGCCGTGCGTGGGCAGCACCGGCGTGGCGTCCGGGAGCTCGGCGGCCAGCCTGCGCGCGGACGCGTGCTGGGCGCGCGCCAGGCGTTCGGTCAGTCTCGGCTCGACCAGGTCGGGGCGGCCGACCGAGCCGATCAGCAGTGACCCGCCGGTGAAGACGGCGGCCGCCTCGCCCCGGTCCTCGAGGACGTAGGAAGTGTGGTGCGGGGTGTGTCCGGGCGTGGCCATCGCCCGCAGGGCGATCCCCTCGTCCACGGCCACCACGTCGCCGTCGGCGACCGGAGTCCGGGCGAAGGCGACGCGGGCCGCGGCGGGCACGAGGTAGGCGGCGCCGGTGAGCCGGGCGAGGTCCAGGCCGCCGGTGACGTAGTCGTTGTGGACGTGCGTCTCCACCACGTGAGAGATGCGCACGCCCCGCGCGGCCGCCGCCTCCAGGACCCGGTCGATGTCGCGGGGCGGGTCCACGGCCACGGCCGCCGCCGCGCCGCCCGCCAGGTAGCTGCGGTTTCCCAGGCCCTCGGTGTCGATGGTGTCGATGAAGAACACGATGCTCCTTTCGGCTGACATTTACCCCCGGGGGTATATTTTCGAGCCTAGCACGAGTACCCCCGGGGGTATTTCGAGCGGTGAGGTGAACCCACCCGCACCGGGCCCCCGCACACCCGGTCACCCACCCCGGACAGGAGTGACGCCATGCCCTACGACCGGACCGTCCACCAGATGCCGGTGCACTCAGCGGTGGGCGCGGTGAGGGAACCGGGCGCCACTTCAACGGCGGCGGCACCGCCGGCTGCATCGACATGCGCCTCACCGATGCCGAACGCCTCTGAACAACTGACTGCGCGGCGCGCGGCGCCGGCGGGCGCTGCGGGTGACTCCTCGAACCGCCACGCGGTAACCATCTCGCGGCGGGCTGTGGAGACCGTCTGGCTCGGGTGCGGTCCGTGACGGAGGGCATGGCAGGGCAGGGCAGGGCAGGGCAGGGCTGGCAGGCAGTACGGCTGCCCCGGATCCGGTGACCGGGATGTCCCGCCCGGACCGGGCCCGGCGTGCGGGGTATGTGAGGGCGGCTGTGGTCGCCTCGTTGCGGCTGGCTGTGCGGGAATCCGATACTGCGCGCCGACGTGTCGCCAGCGCTTCTGCCCTTGCTGGTCCCGCTCGTGAACCGTCATCCCGGTGAGGCCTCAAGGCCGCGCAGGCGCAGCTGTTCGTTCTGTGCGCGGGCGCTCGGCAACGGGGGAGCGGTGGCAAGCCTGGGGATCGCGCTCGACGCAGAAGAGAGCTGTCACCGAGCTGCTCGGGTGCTCGGCCACGAGCGCGCCGAGGTCGAACCGGTCGAGGATTTCACGGGTGTGGCGTTCGACGTACTCGGTCACCAGCACGATGCGGTTCCGTTTCCCGACGCCCTGGCGGTCGTCCTCCCGGTACTGGAGCAGACGCAGCTCCGTCGTCGGCGCCCCGGACTCCGCGGCGCTGGCGCAGATCGCGCAGCAGTCCCGCGCCTCCACGGACGAGCTCCTCGAGGAAGGCGCCAGCGGTGAAACCGTAGACGCCTATCGTTGCGATGTGTCCCATGCGACCGATTTCTCGCCACCCGGTGCCCTGCGGGCCCCGCTCAGACGTTCAGCATGATGGCGTAGGCGAGGAAGAAGAGGGCGCAGGCCAAGGCCACCAGGCAGATCAGCAGGAGGGGGCCCTTGGCCCAGCCGCGGGTGAGGGGACGGTACGGACCCGCGCCGGAGCCGGTGCTCGACTCGCCTGGCGGCGTTTCGCCGGGCGGCACCCCCTGGCTGGGGTGCAGCGACTTACGCGATTGCGGATCTGGAACATGTGCGGCCATGACTGCCTCCCGGCGCCCGTCGTGCCGACGCATAGGCCGGCTTCGCCCGGCGCCTACCCACTGGGCGCCGCCCCACGACAGGTATGCCGGTCCCGCATCACGTGCCCTGTTCCGCGGGCGCCGCCATCCTCACCGCTGGTGTCGACCGGCACGCACGAAGTCAACCTGAGCCGCAGGTCATGGGCGGCTACGCGCCACCGAAGGGCGGGTCGCGCGATGGCTGCGGTGGCGGGCGTGCCGGGCGTGGCGGTCGGGGTCGTCGGCGGCCGTCAGGATCACCGCGAGGCCGAGGGGCAGGAGGGTGAGGAAGGAGAACAACATGACGCGCTTGTGCCCACCCGCTCCTGCCTGATGTACGGCGGTGTGGGGGCTGACGGCGCGGCCCCCGATGGTGGCGGCTGCAGCGGCAGTTGGGTGTTGAAGGGGAACTCCCCACGCGGCCACGGCCTCCGCGCCACCGAAGTCGGATCAAGGTGGGGAGGTCAGCCGGCCGGTGCGAGGAGGCAGGCCAGGGCGGGTATGGCGCACCCCACTGGTCGGCTTACCCGTGAAAGCGTACTCCGACATCGCTTGGGCGGGCGGTTAGAGATGGGCGTCCAGGAAGGCCTTGAGCTGGGACTTGTTGAGCATTCCGGCCTTGGTGGCTTGCGCCTTGCCGTTCTTGAAGAGGATGAACGTGGGGGTCTCGTGGACGCCGTACTCGGTGGGCGTGGCAGTGTTCTCATCGACGTCGAGCTTCGCCACGGTGACCTTGCCTGCGTATTCCGCGGCGATTGTGTCCACCACGGAGGCTGTCAGCTTTCAGGGGCCGGACCGCTGGGCCCAGTAGTCGACCAGGCTCCGGCCGGGTTGCGGTGCGTGGGTAAGTCCGACGCTCTTGCCCGTCCGGCAACAGGAGCGTGATCGCTGCGGGTGACGAGGGGGTGGTCACGGTCAGGAGCGCGCGAGCCGCTCTGCGCGGGTTTGCCGGCATGCCGGGCACAGGGGGCTCGCACCCGCTCCGTAGCGCGTCGTGGGTCGGCGGCACCGGGCGCATGGTCCGGTCGAGACCAGCGCGGGCCGTGGGGGTGCGGCGTCGGTGGGACGGCTCATGCCGTGGCCTTGTCTGCGTGGGCCGAACCGGTGGGGGTGCGGGCGGCGCGGTCGAGGTCGGCGGCGCCGGCCCGTCGGCTGGTGGAGGCGGTCCAGTAAGGGTGGGTGCACAGGTGTGCCGAGAGGGCGATCAGCCGGCGCCGTAGCGCGGTCGTGCTGGCCCCGACGGGAGTCTGGGCGAGTTCGGTGTAGGTCTGCTGCCAGGCCCTTTGGAGGGCGATCAGGTCCTCTGGGAAGCGGAACGGTGGGCTCACCCTTCAATAGAAACACGTGTTCGAATTCTTCCGCTAACGCCACGCAGTGGAAACGGGCCGAATGCGGCCGCCGCCTCAGCACCGGCCGGGCCGTCCCGCTGATCGTGCCCCGGTGCCCGTCTGCGTCCGCGTCTGCGTCCGTGGCAAGGGCCGGTTGGCGGCGGGTCTCACCCGTCCGTCGCCCCCGCCGCAGCCCCGGCCCGTACGCGCAGGTGGACGTAGGGAACCGTGGCGCCGTCCAAGGTGTAGCGGTCGCACTCCGTGTACCCGCGCGAGAGGGCGAAGCGCAGACCGTCCTCGTTCGAGGCCAGGACGATGGTCTCGAACGTGTCCGGGCTGGGGACAAGGGCCTGCGCGTGTAGGAGGGCGTGGGCGTAGAGCGCGGTGCCGAGGCCCTGCCCCCGGTGGGCGGGCAGGATCCGGGTGATCACGGTGGCCACCGCCGGGGCGTCCGGGGTGGGCCGGCGCACGGTCGTGCAGCCGATCGGGACGTCGCCGAGGTACGCGACGTCCAAGAGGTGGCGCCCGGCCCGTTCGCGCACCTCGTCGAGAGTGAGGGCGTCCGGCGGGATGATCAGGTTGTGGACGTGGCGCCAGTCCCGGAGAGAGGCCTCGTCCGTCACCCGTGCGATGCGCAGTGGTGTGGTGTGGTCGGTCACGGGGTCAGGGAATCCCGCCGATCTCGACGGCGTCAACCGGCTTTCACTTGAGGCGTTCGCCCGAGCGACCCCGGAAGGCACTCATCCGGAATCCCTCACGGTCGATCCTTGTCGGGCTGGCATGCGAGAGGCGGCCGGTCACCGAGCGTTCGCTCCCCCCACCCGTGGACCCGGCACACGGCCGCCGGGGCACCGTCGTTCAGTGGGGGAAGTGGTGCGGCAGTTCCGTGGTCAGTGCGGCCGCTGCCGGGGAGAGCCAGCGCCTGCGGTGGCGGGCCAGTTGGACGGTGACGTCGGGGAACCGCGGGCCGGGCACCTGCGTCAGGCGGCCCGCTGCGAGCGCGTCCGCGACATTGGCGCGGGCCAGCAGGCTGAGGCCGAGGCCCGCGGCGACGCAGGACCTGGCGACCTCCAGGCTGCCGAAGCGTGTGATGCGGGGCGGTGTGCCTTCGGCCGCGGTGAGCAGCCGCTCGATGAAGAGGTCGCTGTACGAGCAGCCCTGCTCGTGCAGGAAGTAGTCCTCGCGGGCCAGCTCCGCCCAGTCGATGGGCGCATCCGGGGCTCTGCGGGCGGCGGGGTGCTCGGGGGCGCAGACGAGGACCAGCGGTTCGCGGGCCAGCGGCGTGCAGGCGACGTCACCGAATGAGGCCTCGTCCTCCAGCAGCAGGGCCAGGTCCAGCTCGCCGGTGCGAAGCGCGGCGACGGCGTCCGCCGTCCCCATCGTGCGCAGGTCCACTTCGATCCCGGGGTGGCTGCGCCGGAGCGCGGCGACGGCTCCGGGCAGCCGGGCGGAGACCAGCGTCTCGCCGGCCGCGAGCACCACGCGTCCGGTCACCTGACCACCCGTTCCACCGGCCGAGGCGGCAACCGCCCGCAGCCGGGACTCGGCCTCCAGCACCGCCTCGGCCTGCTCCAGTACTTCACGCCCGGCGCTGGTGAGCACCACCCCGCGTGGCAGCCGGTCGAACAGGCTCAGGCCGAGCTCCTTCTCCAGCGTCTGCACCTGGGCGGTGACGGTGGACTGGACGAGGTGCAGGCGCTCCGCGGCGCCCGTCAGGCTCCCGGTCCGGGCAACCGTGGTGAAGGTACGCAGAAGTCTGGTGTCCATGCCGTCGACGATAACCCCTGCCATCGCATACACCGATGACCCCCATCATCAGCCATCGTTTGTAGAGATGGCTGCACGATGTGACAGTGGGGACATGAACCTGACGACGCACCCCGAAGTCCTGCGCTACACCGCCTTCACCACCGACCCCGCCGGCGGCAACCCGGCCGGTGTCGTACCGGACGCGGCGGCACTGGACGATGCCGCCATGCTCGCGATCGCCGCCGAAGTCGGCTACTCCGAGACCGCTTTCGTCATCGCCGCGGACTACGCGGAGCGCCGGTTCCGGCTGCGCTACTTCAGCCCGCTCGCCGAGGTCGCCTTCTGCGGCCACGCGACCGTCGCCACCGCGGTGGCCCTGGCCGAGCGGTTCGGTCCCGGCCCGCTCGTCTTCGACACGCCGGTGGGCGAGATCGCCCTGGACACCTCCGCCGATCCTGAAGGCTCCGTGACGGCGACGCTCACCAGCGTCCCCACCCACTCCCGGCCGGCGCTCGACGAGGAGGTGAACGCCTCCCTCCAGGCCCTGCACTGGTCCCCCGAAGACCTCGACACCGGACTTCCCCCGCACGTCGCCTTCGGCGGGAACGAGCACTTGGTCCTGGCCGTGGCAACCCGCGAGCGCCTCGCGGCCCTCGACTACGACTTCGACGCCCTGGCCGAGGTGATGCACCGTCACGGCTGGACCACGCTCCAACTGGTCTGGCGCGAGACCCCGGACCTCTTCCACGCCCGGGACCCCTTCCCGATCGGCGGCATCGTCGAGGATCCGGCCACCGGAGCCGCGGCCGCCGCCTTCGGCGGCTACCTGCGCACCCTCGGCGCCCTCCCGCCCGCCGGCACCTTCACCATCCGCCAGGGCGAGGACCTCGGCCGGCCCAGCCTGCTCCGCGTCGAGGCCTCCACCACGGACCCCCGCGTGCGGGTGAGCGGGCAGGCGATTCCGCTCGCGGGCACGAGCGCGCGCACCGGCGAGTGAGAAGCCGAGGACGCTGCGGGCAGCGTTCGTGCACACCGCACGCGGGGTTGAGGAACTTCACCCCGTTCGGGAGCGCGCTCTCAGGCTGGACCACCCCGGAAGACGTCGACTCGCCCGTCGAACGGCGCGACGGGCTCGCGACGGTGGTGGGCCGCTCCGACAGGTGCGCGGCTCCGGGGTGAGGGGTGTCAGAGCTCGGCGCGGTGGAGGGTGTGACCGTCGATCTCGATGGTGTCGGTGTTCTTGACGTTGCCGGTGAGGTTGCTGAGGTTGCCGTGGAGGTTGATGGTGTTCTGGCGGCGGTCCAGGGTGTAGGTGCCCTGGTTGACGCCGAGCTTGACCGCAGGACACACGCTCTGGTTGCACTGGAATCCCGGGACCTGCTCGAAGGTGGTCTCGTGGAAGGTCAGCGCCTGGGTGTAGTGGGTGATGCCGGGACGGTCCCGGGCGATGGGCTCCTTCCACACGCCCTCCAGAGAGAACCCGGCCGGCACGGCCGGCACGGTGGGCCCGGCTGCCGCCGCGGTGGTCCGTGCAGTGGCTGACGTGGCCGCGGTCGTCGTGAGGCAGAGGCCGAGCAGCGCTGCGGCGAACAGAGTCCGGGACACGGTGATCTTGAGCATGTCGGCGGTTTTCCGTACGCGAGCCCGCACGCGGGGCCTCCTGGACGGGCTGTCACCCGTACGGTTCCGCCCACCCGGTGGGCAGCCTTGCCGACCTTGGTGAGCCGGGCGATGGCGCACAGACGACGGTGCCGCTGCGACGTTCGGGTGATCGTTCGTGGCCTCGCGTCACGGCCGGTGCGCACGGATTGTCACACCGGTATGACAACAGCGCATCAGCAGATGATCCCCCATCAGGCCGCCTTCCCCGCGGCTCGGGCGCCGCGGCGTCGGCCCGGTGACCTGCCCGAGCCTGACGAGCGGCGCAGGCTGCGGGAGCGGTGGGGTCTGTCGACCCGGCAGGTCGCGACCGCGTTCGGGGTGACACCGGCGACGGTGCGGTCCTGGGAACGCGGCCGTTCGGCGCCCCGGGGCAGCCGCAAGGAGGCCTACCGGCGATTCCTGGCCGGTCTGGCCCAACACGGCGCGGTGGCCCAGATCGGTGCCGCGGTGCGGGGCGCGGGCTGCGACCGGCAGCGGACGGAAGACGTCCGGCGTCCGGTACCTCGAGGGGCCGCCCACGGGGTGCCCGCCCTGAGGCAAGGTGTCACGCCTCGCCCGGCGTGCCCGTCCCCTCCTGCGGAGGGCGGAGCGGGGTGCGTCACGGCAGTCCGGCCGGGGTCGGATCCGGTGGGGCCGGAGCGGGTCCGGCGCCTTCGGCTGCTGGGGGCCGCGGCTTGCGTGTGGTCGCTTGCCTTGTGGCTGATCCTCACCTGCCCGACGCCCCTGTGACCGCACCCGCCGGCTCCGGTGGAACGGCCTGACCCGGTCACACGATGCCGGTGACGGTGACCCGCACGGCTCCGGGGGGCACGGCGGCCGCTTCGGCGGCCGCCGCCCGCACTTCGCCGGCGGTGTGGGCGGCCTGGTGCCGTGCGCGGACGACGACATCGATGCGCAGGGCGGCGACCCGGCCCCCGGAGTCGAACGTGATGCGCAGCGCGGTGCCCGGATCGGGGCGGTCGACGGCGGACGGCTGCCGTGCGGCGGCGGTGTGCAGCAGGGAGCGCAGGCCGGGGCGCAGGCAGGCGACGCCGGGGACGGCGAGGACGGCGTCGGTGACCTGTTGGGTGAGGGCCTTGGCACGATCGTGGTTCACGGTCTGGTCTTCCGTGGCTGGGTGGGGGGTTCGTGGAGATCGGTGACGGTGACGTCGAGGTCGCCGAGGGCCAGGCCGAGGTGCTGGCGGGCGGCACGGATCAGGCTTTCGCGCACCGCGCGGGTGGTGCTGGGGAGGTCGTGTCCGTAAGCGACGGTGATGGCGAGGTGGACGGTGGACGGGCCACGTGTGGGGTGGGTGCGGCTGCCGGGCGGGATGATGCGGCAGCTTCCGGCGAGCACGCCGGGTACCTGTTCGGCGGCGGCGCGCAGGGTGCGGGCGGCGACGGACTCGTAGATCCAGCTGTCCTCGCCGACCTCGCCGAGCGGGAGGTTGCGGCCGGGCCGCAGTTCCAGGCGGACCGCGTCCATGACACGTCGCACCACGGCGGTGGTGTCGATGTCGGCGGCGGGTGGTGTGGTGGCCGGGGGAAGCACGGCGGCCCGCAGACGTTCGAGGTCTTCGCCGGCTCGGCGGCAGTAGGGGCAGGCCGCGGCGTGCGGGTCGGTGCCGGGCCGGTCGGCGTTTTCCCACACGGTGGCCAGGTCCCTGCCGCAGGCGAGGAGTTCGAGGTCGTCGTGGTCGTGGTCGTGGTCGTGGTCGGGGTCGGGGTTGGGGTCGGGGTCGTCGTGGGGGTGGGGGGTGTTCATCGCCATGCGGTCATCGCCTCCGTCAGCATGCGCCGGGCCCGGAACACGCGTGCGCGGACCGCTTCGGGCCGGATGCCCACCGCCTGGGCGATCGTCTCGTACGACTGTCCCTCGATCTCCCGCAGCATCCAGCAGACCTTCTGCTCCGCGGACAGACCACCCATGGCCTGAGCGAGGTCACGTACGGCGGCGTTCGACTCGGCGGCGCGGGCAGGCGAGGACTGGTGCTCCGGTGCGGCCGGTTCGGCGACCGTGTCCAGGTCGGCGGCGGGCCTTCGGGCCCGCAGCAGGTTCAGGCACCGGTTGGTGACGATGCGGTACAGCCACGTGCCGAACCCGGCCTCGCCCCGGTACTCGGGCAGGCTGCGCCACGCGCTGACGAAGGCGTCCTGGACGGCGTCCTCGGCTTCGGCCCGGCCGCCCATCAGGCGTTCGGCGAGCTGCAGCATGGCCGGGGAGTGGCGGTGGACCAGCACCTCGAACGCCTCCTCGTCTCCCTCCGCGGCCCGCACCGCCAACAGCCGGTCGCCGGCTTCGGCGGTCTCCTCATCGTCGTCCGGGCCCCACCGAGCGTTCAACGCGGGCTCCTTCCAGCCTCCACTGCTTTGACACCGCCTGCCCTGCGTTCGTTACGCCACTCGAATCCGTACTGTTGTTCACCCGTTCACGACAAAAGGTCCGTAACGGATGACGCATCGACGGTGTCAAAGGAGTGCAAGCCCCCACCGACCCGTCGAAGGAGCAGTCATGACGGCACCTCAGCAGAAGACCCCGATCCGCCCGGACCACGCCGACGGTCCCGTGCCCGGCGCGCGGCGCACGCAGGTCGACGAGCCCGGCGGTACGCGCGGCCGGACTTCGATCGCGGACACCGTCGTCGTCAAGATCGCCGGGAGGGCGGCACGAGAGATCCCGGGCGTGCACGACATGGGGGGCGGTCTGTCCCGGACGCTGGGCGCGGTACGCGACCGGGTGCCCGGCGGGCGCCCGAACGTCGGCCGCGGCGTGAAGGTCGAGGTCGGCGAGCGCCAGGCCGCCATCGATGTGGAACTGGTCGTGGAGTACGGCGTCCCGGTCCCGGACGTGGCCCGCGACGTCCGGGAGAACGTGATCTCCGCGGTGGAGCGGATCACCGGCCTGGAGGTCGTGGAGGTCAACATCGCCGTCACCGACGTCCACCTGCCCGGCGACGACGAGGACGACACCACCGAGGCACGGGTGGCGTGAGCGGCCCACACCACGTGAGCGCGCGGACACCGTCGATGAGGGAAGGAAGGCGACAGACATGAGCAGGGACGTCCTGGGGCTGCTGGTCGGGATGGCACTGGGGTTCGCCGGCTGGTTCGGAGGCTTCGGGGCCTTCCTCCTGGTCGCCGCCCTCGGCGGGATCGGGTACGCGGCCGGCCGCTACACCGAGCGCGGCGGAGACCTGCGCGACCTGCTCATCACCGAGCGCAGGCAGCGGTGAGCCCCGGCGAGCGGGGCGTCACCACCGTCACCGACCGGGTGGCGGCCAAGATCGCCCGGCAGGCGGCCACCGAAGCCACCCTCCCCGCGGGCGGGCGCGTCCTGAGGTCGGCGGCCACCACGCGCGGCGGCCGGGTCGAGGTGACCGTGGAGCTGGACCTGCCCGTATCCGCCCCGCCCGACACAGGCCGGATGGTCCACCTCCACGACCACCTGACCAGCCGCACCCGCCATCTGACCGGGCTGGCCCTCGCGCCCGCACACCTGCGGATCCGCACACTTCGCCCGCTCACCCCCAGCCCCCGACCGGACACCCCAAAGCGGCAGCCGGTCTCGGACGGCAGGCGGTGGTCCTCACGGCGCGCCGTCGGCACGGGTGTGGCCCTCGCCGCGGCGCTCCTGTCCGCGCTGACGACGTGGACCGTCCTGCACGAGCACCTGCCCGCCGGCACCGCCGCCCCGCCCTGGGAACAGGTACGCCAGTGGCTGACGGTGTCCGGCGGACGGTCCCTTCTGCGCCCGGTGGCCTGGGCGGCCGCCGCTGCCGGGGCATGGCTGATCCTCCTGGCGCTCACCCCGGGCCACCGCCGCCTGCTGTCCCTGGCGTGCCCCCGGCCGGTCCAGGCGGTCATCAGCCGCCGGCACGCCGCACGCCTGGTCCGGGCAGCCCTCACCGAGGTGCCCGGACTACGGGTCCGCACGGTCCGCTTCACCCGCCGCAAGCTCACCGTCCGCACCGAAACGGCCCACGGCACACCCCGCGACGTCCGCACGGCGACCACCACCGCCATCGAGCGCACCCTCCGCAACCTGACACTGCACCGCACACCGAAAGTACGGCTCGTGCTGCGCCCGGCCCGGGACCCGCACACCGCCTCCACCCGGCGACCGGCCCGGGAGGACGAGGATGCGTAGCCGCACCGTGGCCAACCGGGCGGCGCTCACTCTGACCGGGCTCGCCCTCATCGCCGCAGGCGCGGCCGCCACCCGGTGGGGCGAGGAGAACGTCCTCACGGCCGCCCTGCGGCACCTGGAGCAAGCGGATCACCGCCTGCTCCTCGCAGCAGGCGCCGTCGGTCTCGCCGCGTCGTTCTTCCTGGCCACCGCGCAGATCCCGCGACCGGCCCGACGCCGCCTGGCCCTCCCCGCCCCCCACTGCGTGCTCGACAGCCGGGCCGTCCGCCAAGCCGTCCGAGCCGGCTGCGCCGCCGTACCGGGAGTGATGCGCGCCCGCTGCCGCCTCACGGGCCGCCGGCACACGATGCGCCTGGCCATCACCCTCACCGTGAGCGCGACAGCACACCCCGGCGACGTCGTGACCACGGTGTCGGACATCGCCCTGACACACATCGCCCCGCTGCTCGCACCCCGCCGACTCCGCACGCGCATCCGACTCCAGGTCCGACGCCCCCGTGAAGTCCGGCCCGGCGTCGCCGGAGTCCTCCGGGCGGCCGTGACGGCCGAGGAGACGACCAGCTCTTGACGAGGATCTTGAAGGGGGTTGTTCGGTCGTGGCTGCGTCGATGACGGCCTGCGCGGCACGTGCCGGATTCCCGGGCTGGTGGTTGTAAGGGGCCAGGGTGCTCGCGCGTCGTGCGCCCGCGGTGGCGCCGAAGCCGACCAGGCCGCCGAGGAGGAGACGTTCACGATGCGGGCCTCCTCGAGGGCAGCGAGGTAGCCGTAGCCCGCGTTGTCGACCCATACGTCGATCCGCCCGAAGGCGACTCCGGTCGGGCAGCAGCTCGACCGGACAGCGGGTCTCGACGTCCACGAGGACGGGGCCGGAGTTCCAGCCTCTGCGGGTGGCTTACTTGTCGACGCCCGACCACTCGCGGGGCGGGAACCTTCGGCTCGGGAATTGCGTCGATCAGCCGCAGGACCGTGCTGCGGCTGATCGGCACGCCGATGGCGTGGGCCGGTGCCGCCGGCACCCTGCAGAGGGGGACCGTCGCGGGGTGGGCGGGCGCCGCCGGCAGGGCGAACGCCGAGCTCGTCAGCCCGCCAGCGCCGCAGTGATCTGGCGGGTGGTCTGCGCGGCGATGCGGGGGCTGGCGGCGGCGTACGAGACATGGGCGTTCAGGCCCGTCGCCAGGGCCCAGCCCCGCCCCCGCGTCCAGGTGTCCTCGTCGACCCCCAGCGCCGCGCGGAACGCGGCCCGGCCGCGGACCGACATCAGGGTGAAGGCGATCGTGAGGTCGCAGGCCGGATCGCCGAGGCCGAGTTCGCCGAAGTCGATGACCGCGCTCAGCCGCCCCCCGGTGGTCAGCAGGTTCCCGGTGTGCAGGTCGCCGTGACACCACACCGGGGCCCGCCCCCACGCCGGAGCCGCGAGGGCGGCGTCCCACACCGCGGTCATCGCCCCGGCGTCGAACACCCCCGCCAGCGCGGTGATGGCCGCCCGGGTCTCGGCGTCCCGCTCCGCCAGCGGCGTGCGCACCTTGCCCCCGCCGTCCGCCGGGCAGGCCGCCAGCGACGTCAGGAATCCCGCGAGCGCCCGGGCGGCCGGAAGCGAATCACCGAGCCCCTCCGCCGTCGCCGTCTCCCCGTCGATCCAGCGCGACACCGCCCAAGGCCAGGGGTACCCGGCTCCCGGCTCGCCCACCGCGACCGGCACCGGCACCGCCAGCGGCAGCAGCGGCGCGAGCCGGGGCAGCCACCGCAGCTCCGCGGCCGCCTGCCCGACGGCGTCCCGGTGACGCGGCAGCCGCACCGACAGCTCGCCGCCGAGACGGTGGATCACATGGTCGGACCCGCCCGGCTCGACCCGCTCCAGTGGCAGCCCGGCCCACTGCGGGAACTGCGCATCGAGGAGCCGGCGCACCAGCGCGGCATCGATGGAGGGCCTGCTGTCGGCACTGCTCACGGGCGGCTCCGGGTTCCGGCCCGCACGACGACGGGCGACGAGTGGTCCAGACCACCCCAGCCCACTCCGGCCCCACCTGTCGACGGGTTTTCCCGACCCCCGCCCATGACGCCCGCCGCGCCGAACGCGTCCCCACCGCGCGTCCGCCGGGCGTTGTCCTCGGCGATCAGGATGCACACGGGCAGTACACGGTGCGCACGGTGGGCCTCCGGGCGGGCTCCGCACCCGCAGCCCGCCGCCGACCGCCTCGACGCTCCGTCGCATGCCCCGCAGCCGGCTGCACCGGCGTCGGCAGGCGCCCGGGTCAACCTCGGGCTGCTCCTTGACGGTTCGCCGCCCCCCCGGTAGCCGGGGCGCCGACGCACGCCCCGGGCCGTTCCTACCGCGAAAGTTCCCACGCGGCCCGCGTGAGCTCGTACTCGACCTCGCCGTGCTCGGAACCCTCGATCGCCTCCGGCCAGTCCCCGGTGAAGTGCCGGACGAACGACAGGCCGGACTTCTCCATCACCCGCCGGGAAGCGGCATTGACGGCCATCGTGTTCGCCGTGACCCGCTCGACCCCCAGCTCGGTGAACCCCTTGTCGATCAGGGCCCGCGCCCCCTCGGTGGCGAAGCCGCGCCCCCACGCCGCCCGGTTCAGCCGGTACCCGAGCTCGACCACGGCGGAGCTGTCCCGCTCCAGCGGCCGGAACTCGAACCAGCCGAGGAAGGTCCCGGTCGCCTCCTCGTCAGCAGCCCAGTAGGCCTGTGTGCCCCAGCAGGGGTAGACGTCCAGGAGCCGCGGCAGGACCCGCGTCTCGACCGTCCGTCGGCTGGTGGGGCGACCGCCGTTGATGAACCGCATGACCTCGGGATCGCCGTCCAGGGCGACCAGATCGTCGGCGTCGGCGACCCCGAACGGGCGCAGGGCGAGCCGGTCGGTCTTCAGGAAGTAGCTCATACCGTGATCCTCACCATCGGCCGCCCGGCCCTGCCACCGAATTTCCGTCCCCGCCGACGCCTCCCGGCGGGGCGGCCAGGAGCGGCCGGTGGAGCCCCGGGAGAGGCGCCGGAACACGTCGGGCAGGCCCGGCCCCCAGAGCGCGCAGAAGCGTCCGGCTCCGTCGGGGGTCAGTACGATGGGGCGGCGCCGTGACGGCGTGCGGGGTTCACGGTCGGGAGGCAGCGGGTATGAGAGGCCAGCACAAGGCCGGGGGCGAGGAGCATGCCCGTCGGCGCGGCCACGGTGAGCTGGAGTCCCAGGTCCTGGCTGCCCTCGGCAAGGCGCCCGGTCCCGTCACGGCGGCGTGGGTCCAGGAGAGCGTGGCGGGCGACCTCGCCTACACGACCGTGATGACCATCCTGACCCGGCTGCACGCCAAGGGCGCGGTCGCGCGCGAGCGCGCCGGGCGGTCCTTCGAGTGGGTGCCCGTCGCGAACGAGGCCGGGCTCGCCGCGCTGCGGATGCGCAAGGTCCTCGACGGCGAGTCCGACCGCGAGGCCGTACTGGCCAGCTTCGTCACCGGCCTCACGGCCGGGGACGAACGGCTCCTGCGCGAACTGCTGGCGCAGACGGCCGACGAGGGCGAAGCCTGACCGGCATGGGGGTCTTCGTCTTCCTGCCGCTCGTGCTGCCCCTCACCGCCTGGCCGATCGCCCGCCTGGCGGCGCAGCACCTGCATCCGCGCGCCGCCACCTGGCTGCTGTCCGCCGTCGCCGTGGTGCTCGCCGTGTGCAGCACGCTGTGCCTGGTCCTCCTGATGGTCGTCGGCACCGCCCAACTGCCCGGGAACCCGCTGCCGGACGGCTGGTCGGACCCCGAGGTGCGCGCCGCCGTGCCCTACGACGAGGTCGCCGGCACGGTCGCCATCCCCGCGCTGCTCGTGGTGCTCGCCGCGTGCACCCGGGTGGCCGTCAAGCACCGCCTGATCCGCCGGCGGGCCGCGAAGGCCCTGGCCGGACTCCCCGCCGCCCCCGTGGCGGTGCTGCCCGACGACACCCCGTACGCGTACGCGCTTCCGGGCGGACGCGGCCGGATCGTGGTCACGACGGGCATGCTGGCGGCACTGGACTCCCCGGAGCGGCGGGCCCTGTTCGCCCATGAACGTGCCCACCTCACCGGACGCCACCACCGCTTCCTGCTGACCGCCCGCCTCGCCGCGTGCGCGAACCCGTTCCTGCGCCCGCTGCGCACGGCGTTGTCCTACACCACCGAGCGGTGGGCGGACGAGGAAGCGGCGTCGTCCGTCGGCAGCCGCCGTACCACCGCCCGGGCCGTCGCCAAGGCCGCCCTCATCACGCGCGGCGCGCCGGTGGCCACCCTCGCGGGCTTCGCCGCCGCCGGCCCCGTCCCCCGCCGGGTGGCCGCCCTCCTGGCCCCGGCCCCCGCCGCCGTCGCCTGGCCGTCGGCCTTCACCACGGCGGGCCTGGCCGCCTGGGCGGCGGCCGCCGGGGCAGCCGCCTCCGCCTTCTCCTCCGGGAACGCGGCGGTCACCCTGTTCTGCATCCTGAAGGCAGCCGCCCTCTAGGCCCTGTCGTCAAAGTCCCGCCTGCCCCGCGACGCCTGGCACGCACTCTCGCCGCACCGGGCGCAAAACCGAGTACGTCCAGTACAAGGTC